>JBIIRX010000080.1:0-5124 GCA_044341315.1 Saccharimonadales bacterium (SeqCode) | reverse complement strand
GTGATGGAACGCTCAAAACGGACACTGTTGGTGCACCGCAGCTGAAACCATTGTCAGTGACAAATGCGGTTATTGCCAACGCCACTATTACCCCAGCAAAGCTTGCTCAAACAAACGTGGCGAACGGAGTAGCGTTACTCGATCAAGACGGTCGCTTACCAGATGCTCAAGTGCCCGACCGCTTGCAGCAGTCTTCGCTTCAGTCGCAATTCGTTCGCCAATCAATGGTGAAGCATGATCTACGTGAATGGACCGGAACTACACTTCCGAATGATGGAACAACTGATTGCTTCGCCCTCTTTACGCAAGTCTTCGCTGACCTAAAGGCGTGGCACGACCAAAGCCCGAGTGGCGCAATTCATGCCGTGGTTGTCCCAGCGGGTGTTTATAGTTTTTCTGCCCGCTTAACGCCTCCCGGCAATGGCTATATTGGTGTGATCGGTGAAGGAATGTATGCAACCATCTTTAAAACCTCTGCGAGTAATTCATGGCTTGGAATTAATCAATTTCAGGTTGGTGACCCAGACTGGTCAGCCGAGCAGATGTATTTTGCCGACTTCACCATTGACGGCTCGAATCAGCCAGTCGGCTCATCGTATGTCGCGGGCCTAAAAGGCTTTATACTTCACAACATCCGCGATACGGTAATGGAGCGCGTTCGTGTTTATAATACGCATGCAACTGGGTTTGGCATAGACTATTCATCAGCGACCTTTATTGATTGCTTGGCCGAGTCATGCGGGCGTGCACGCAAAGTGCATACTCCCGATCCGACACAGCGGTTTGGCTCAGGCTCTGGATTCGGCATAGGGTTCGGTCAAAAACCTGACGAAACCATTACGATGATTCGTTGTGAAGCCCGGGATAATGGCGCGTCGGGGTTCTTTGGAGAGCAGCTTGGTCAGCCCGAGGCAATGTATAAATCGACTGGTCTTTTCTTGACAAATTGTATTAGCGAGGGCAACGCCATCGGTATGAACGATACTGGAACACGAGGGAGCCATATTTCAGGGCTGATCGCACGCCATAACACTTATGCAGGCTACCGTGTCGGCATTTCAAATGCCTCCGAGCAAGGGGGTATTGATGGTGAAGTAGTTGGCTTGAAAGCCTACAATAACCTTGTTGGTATTGCGCTGGAGGGAAGTGCTGACGGCGGGTATCTCTTTAATGGCGGCGAGATTTGGGGCAACACTCGTGCTGGTGTTGAATTCCGTAATACCGTCAATGGGTGGCCTGGTGTCGGGTTACGCTTCCATGGTACGCACATTCATGACAATGACATTGGTGTGCTCGGATCGACAACAAATCCAATCGTTGGGCTAGAGATGCTTGATGTAACAATTAATAACAATAACAAAGAAGGCTTCATTTCTACATCACCACTGTCGCGTCCAAAAATTACGGGACGTTTCTACGGGAATGGCAGCTGGGCAATCGCACTGCGTTCGACGGTTGAAACCGAGAGTCCGCTGATTAATGTTGACGTCCATGGGTCTGGTTTCGGCGGGTACGTGTCTGAGCACACCATAAGTGATACGTCTCGAATTACAGTAACTGGAAATCCAACAACGGTGCAAATGCCACTCATACGGCCTATTCCTGAGAGCAACTTAACGAACTGGGTAGGCCAAACCGCGACACTTACATACCAGGCTTCTTTCACTGACAGCACGGGCGCCTCTTTCGGGCCCCATGTACTGGCGACTGCAACTGGAGGAAGCCCGCGCGTAGTGAGTACTGGCGTTACGGTGACTGCTGGTGAGATTAGAGTTGCTTCAGTTGATGTTATTGCACCGGCTGGTAAGTCAATACAACCTGCGGTTCGCTATGCAAGCGGCGGTTCATCGGTTTGGGTTGCGGGTCCTATAGCGCGCGCAACGGGCGCAAGGCAACGTTTACACTTTGCAACGACGGTTCCCGCTGGGCAAACGGTAATGGCTGTTGGTGTCATTGGCGCATCCGGCACATTACCATGGACAAGTGGCGAGACGATGCGAGTTACTCGAGCTAACCTTACCCGTGGTGGTCAACTATGGCAATATATTGACGGTAATCAAACAAACTGCTCCTGGAGCGGTACAGTTGGTGCATCAGCCTCAACGCTCACTATTCCTACAAGTGTCACTGTACCTGGCTTTGATGACAATTATGCTAGCTTTGGTGATGGACCTGTATCTGGTGCGTGGACCTCAAGTGTTAACTCTGGTGCAGCCTTGCCACTTGTCGTGAGCTCGGGCGCATTAACCTACGGCTCTGGAGGTACAGCAGGACGTACAGCATGGCTTCGAGAGGGAAGTAGTGCAAACGGAACACTTCGGGCTACTGTCGGTGTTACGAGTGAATTCTTACTGAGTCTGTTAGTTCGAGCGACCGATGCTAACAACTACATTGCTATTGATTTCCAACGATCATCGTCAGTACATACCGTTCGACTTTCAAAGCGTGTTGCGACAACTATTTCCGAAGTTGCCTTTACACCATCGGTCACACTCGCGACAAACGACGTTATTGAAGTTGTGCTGAACGGCACATCAATTGACGTTAAGGTGAATAATACAAGCCTATTTGGCGGGCCACAAACAATTACCGACTTTACAACGATCACAAAGCATGGCGTTTTGCTCTTTGGTACGGCAGTCACAAAGACGGACTCGTTAAAGACGCTTTCGTTCGTTCCTGCGTAGTTCGTAGAGCGGATATAAAAAACTGCAACAGTATTCATTGCAGTCTTAGTATCAATTATGGTGCGGATGAAAGGACTTGAACCTTCACGTCATTGCTGACACTAGCACCTGAAGCTAGCGCGTCTACCAATTTCGCCACATCCGCATGCTTTGAAGAGTATAGCACATATTGCTATGGTGTGGTACTTATCGGGCGACACGAAAACTAAGGTTGGTATTGAGCGAGGTAGGTGCATCACTGAGTGCTAACGCCAAGACGCCTGCACCTGTACTGCCAGTGCTGTTGAAGTAGCCGCCACGGCGAAAATTTCGGATTCCTGTTTCGGTTCGATTACTGTAAAGTTGACCAATTCCATTATTTGAAGACCATGTCGATGCAGCTGAAAGGCCTGGAATACCATTCAGTGCACTGGGCCGGCTTGTTGAAGGAAGCCCGCCCCAGTTTATCGCGCTATCAGTCCATTGGCGCCATACATAGCCGCTGTCACCTGCGTAGCCAGGTTGGACACCACCAGCAATGGTTGCATTTGTGGCTTCCCATGCATTTCCAGCCACGTCCCATATAACGTCGCCGCTCCTCAAATAAAGTGTTCGCTTTTGAGTTGGCCCGTTACTATCCGAGTTACCGGTTCCGTAGTACCCATCGGTATCATCGGTGGAAGCTGCGAGCGCATTAGCCGGTATATTGTCATTATGCCCAGAATAAATGAACCCCGATCCTACTGCGCTTCCGCTCCAGTTGTACTTTACCGAGAGAACATCGGCAGCAAGGGTCATCCATTCGGTTTCTGTCAGTAAATGGCCGCCTGATTCGGTCGCTTTTAAGGCTGCGTTTGTAGGTGTTATATTTACCCATGGAGTACCCGTTGCTCGACTTTCTGCACTCATTGATGCGGTATAGGTAGTTTGGCCGTTATCATTGCCTTGTATTTTTGCCTCATATTTCATAACGCAAAAATCAGTCGAACCGGCGATATTGGCATTACCATACACGAATACATAATTTGGTGGGCACTCGATGTTGTTGGCTACTTTATATGCTTCTGACGTACGTTTCCAAGCGGATATATCGGCATTCAGTGCCGACTGACGGGCCCGTTGGGTAATACCGTTGTATGAAAGAATAGAGATACTCGCTAGAATAGCGATTACAACGACAACGATGAGAAGCTCAACGATGGTAAATCCTGGTTTATAAGTTGAGTAAACAGGCTTCATATGCGTATTTGCAGTATACCACAAGCGTGATCTTCTTAAGGTGTTATGGAAGCTGAATTTTGCGAATGCGGTTATTGCTGGTATCGGCAATATACAGCGCACCAGTGCTATCAATAACCACTCCACTTGGATTGGAGAATAATGCATTTGTACCAGTGCCATTCGCATAGCCTTGAGCAGATCCTGCAACAGTAATAGAAGTTCCAGTGTTGGCGTTCACTTTCTTTATACGATGGTTAAATTTATCCGACACATACATCGTTCCGTCACTTAACACACGTGAGAGATCAAATGGATAGTTGTACTTTGAAGTAGTGGCTGTGCCATCAAAGGCACCTTCCGTTGAGCCGGATAACGTGGTGACGACGCCACTAGCGGTTACCTTGCGAATTCGTGCATTGGTTGCATCCGCGATGTAAAGAGTATTGCTTGTATCAATAGTGAGCCCGGCGGGGTTATAGAATTGTGCGCTTACGCCCGTGCCATCGGCGTAGCCTCTTGTGGAGCCAGCAAGTGTGGTCACGACGCCAGCTGGCGTAATTTTACGAATTCGGTGGTTGTACGTATCGTCGACATAAAGGTTTCCACTCGTGTCAATCGTAATACCGCCAGGGTTAAAGAACTGTGCGGCCGTACCTGTACCATCAGCATACCCCTGTGTTGAACCAGCGAGTGTCGATACAACTCCTGCTGGTGTGATCTTGCGAATCCGATCATTAAGACGATCAGTAACATACATATTGCCCGAAGCATCAAGTACAATTCCTTGAGGATTATAAAAGCGGGCGTTTGTACCCGTGCCATCAGTATAGCCCTGTGACGAGCCTGCAATTGTAGTTACAGCGCCAGCCGGGGTAATTTTACGAATAGTATTATTGAAGGTGTCGGCTACATAAAGGGTATTGCCACTATCAATCGCGAGACCCCGAGGGTTCCAAAGCTGCGCGTTCAACCCCACGCCATCAACGTTGGCTCCATTGCCCGAGCCAGCAAAAGTCGTCACTACTGCTCCATTATCAGCTGGTGCAACTTGACCCGGACAAACACCACTACTGACTATGCCACCTTGATCAACATAGAAAGTTTGGGAACCTTTGGCTCCTGTAAGACAATAGCTTTTTGGTGAACTGGCATTATCAACAGTATATTGGTACCCGGCACCATTACTGGCGGTGATACCTTTGCCGTTGTTAGCCGCTGCTAATGTGAGAGGGTAGTC
>JBIIRX010000063.1:0-5186 GCA_044341315.1 Saccharimonadales bacterium (SeqCode) | reverse complement strand
CCTCAGTACAGACGGAACACTTAGGGTTGATTCCGTGGGGGCTGTACAACTAAAGCCTAATTCTGTTACATCCGCTGCAATCGTAAATGGATCTATAGGTACAGCAAAAATAGCCGATGCCTCAGTTACTGCAGCTAAAGTTGACAGTTTTGGCGTTGCGGGTGGATTTGCCTCGCTTGATAGCAATGGACGTATCCCAGAAAATCATATACCAGATAGGTTAAGTGAAGCAGGAATACAGCAAACCGTTGCCGATGCAATGCCCACTTCGTACGAATCGCTATACAACAAGTTTGTCTGCTGGGGTGATTCTATGACTGCCGCATCCTACCCAACGTCATTGGCATCACTGGCCCAAGATATTGAAGTCATTAATGCAGGTATCGGTGGTGAGCGTTCATATGACATCGCTGCTCGTCAAGGTGGCAATCCATTAGAGGTTCTTGTCGACGGTGGAATGATACCTGCGTCAGGGTCGGTTTTTTTGACACCTCAAGCTCCATGGACAACTATGACATTAATGAAGCAAAGTACAAAGACTATGAACCCTGCTACTCTTTACGGTGTTGAGGGAACATTCGTGTGGTCATCGGCAAATGGTCGTTATGTATTTACACGCTTGACAGCTGGAACCGCAGTGACGCTTCCACCATACCCTATACCTGTAATCTCGAATAGTCGAGAAGCATATAAAAATCATACGGCAATTTTCTGGCTTGGCCGTAATAATGCGTCACAAACAGACCGAATTATGAATGATATACAATCATCCATTAATGGCCTAGGGCCTGCAAAACCCCGCTGGCTGGTTCTTGGCGTTATTAATAGTACAACTGAAATAGCCGGTACGGCAACACACACGGCTATACTTGAACTTACACGTCAACAACAATCACGATATGGACGTCGATTTGTGGATGTTCGCCGCTGGTTAATTGATTATGGCTTACAAACGGCAGGTATAACTCCAACTGCCAATGATCTTACACACATCGCAAACGACACTGTCCCAGAATCATTAAGAAGCGATTCAGTTCACCTCAATAGTATTGGTAATCAACTAGTTGCCCGATGCGTTATGAATCGTTTGGTAGAATTTGGCTGGGCGACTTGGAAAGCGGGACCGACACCTCCACTGACAGTTGACGAAACGATACTATATTCAGACAGCTTTGATAGCCGTGCTAACGGTAGTGTCTTGAATAATACACAAACCGATCAAGCACTTGGTGGTGGAACATCTGCAACATGGACAACCATCACGTCCTCAGCCTTCACGGTTACGAACGGTGTCATTGCAAGGGGAGCAAGCACTAATGCGGCTGTAGCAGGTGTTTCGATGAGTACCAGTGATTATAGGGTTGATGTTACAGTCACCGCCTTTTCAACACTAGGAATTGGAGTGAGGCGCACGACGATATCTGCTGGCTCCGACCACCGTATTAATATTAATATTGATGGGACGGCTAAACTGCTGGTCTCAAATTCAACAGCCTTCAACTACGTGCCTGGTGATCGTATTGGGATACGGGTTATTGGCACAACTTTGCAAGCATTAATAAATGATGTTGTCGTAGACGAAGTTCACAACACTGCTTCACTGACAGAAGCAGGCTTCGCTTGCGTCTTAGCTACAGCTAATAGTACGTATTCCTTTACCGACTTTGCCGTGCGAGTTCCTGTCACTGCAGCTTAAATCCTTATCTTGACGCATCGACCTCAGTTATGTATACTAATCATCGACATACCAAAGACAGTAGCTGTGACTATCACTTAATTCGCTACCGAGGAACATGTAACACATACATTTTCTAAGTCTTTGGCAGTGCGAGGTCCAAAGACTTTTTTTATTCACTGCCGAATGTCGAACCTTGAAAACTTGGCTGAATCGAAACACTAAACCAAGGAGATTTTTATGGCAATTAGTCGCGATAAAAAGAACGAATTGGTTGCTGAATTTACTGAGCTTCTTACGAACGCAAAAACAACTGCGTTTGCAACCTATCAAGGTCTCAGTGTTGCAGATCTACAAGTTCTGCGTGCTCAGGCACGTGAAGCTGGCGTCACACTTAAGGTCGTGAAGAACCGTTTGGTTCGCGTCGTCCTTTCAAGTATCGATGCGTACAAAGATCTCGATACCACTTCACTCAATGGTCAATTGCTTTATGCAATCAGTGCCGAAGATGAAGTAATTCCTGCAAAGGTACTCAACGATTTCGCAAAGAAGAATGATGCACTTGTTATTGCCGGTGGTATTTCACTTGAAAGTGGTCTTATGACTGCTGATGAAGTAAAAGCCCTTGCCGCGCTTCCAAGCAAATCACAGCTTATTGGCGAAGTTATTGCTCAACTGCTTTCACCGGTTCACGATGTTACCAACGCGCTTTCGGGCAACTTGCACGCATTGCTGGACGGTGTCGAAGCGAAAGCAACCAGTTAATTTTTCGCTCACTCCGGTGGGCACCCCGACGAAGCAATTCGTCACTAAATTTGAATTTTAAAGGAGGCTATCATGGCTGATCTAAAGAAACTTGCTGAGACCCTTACCGGTCTTACTGTTCTTGAAGTAAATGAACTCAAGACAATCCTTAAGGACGAATACGGCATCGAGCCAGCTGCAGCTGCAGTTGCTGTTGCTGGTCCTGCTGCTGAAGCTGCACCTGCAGAAGACGCAAAATCTGACTACACTATCGTCCTCAAAGACGCTGGTGCTCAAAAAGTAGCGGTTATCAAGGCTGTTAAGGACATTACTGGTCTTGGTCTTGGTGAAGCAAAGGCTATCGTTGACGGCGCACCTGCAACCGTTAAGGAAAAAGTTCCAACCGAAGAAGCTGAAGCTGCGAAAAAGACACTTGAAGAAGCTGGCGCAAGCGTAGAACTTCAGTAATACTAAGCGGATTCTCCGCTCTCATGATTCAGCCCTGTTAGTAGCAAGTATACCCCTCAGTAGTGAGGGGTATTTTTGTTTATTCATTTTTGACAACACTTTGGCGTTCGTATCTGTTATTCGTGTGGAAAGATGACTAATTAGGCGTAGCGTAGGTATTCAAAGGACCAAGACGACTTGCTCGAATATAGGCTTGTTGGGTGATTGTTTGTCCTGCAACCTGCGTAGTGGCACGAATCGTCACTTTGACAGTATTTGTCGTATTTAACGCCGATTGGCGAGCCGCGTCGCTTCCTGAAGTTGCCGCACTGACCGGTGTTGTGCTGGCTGCGTTGGTGAAGTATTCAGTAATGAACGTAATGCTCCCAGATGTGCCAACCGATAGAATCGCTTCATCTTGCCCCAAACATAATGAGCCAGCAACACCCGGGCTACAAGATGGTCGTTGCCAAGGAGTGACGCCAGTACAATCTTTCGAAGCGTAGGTACCATTCGCAAGCGTACGCTTCCAGAGCGTGTTGTTTTTGACGTAATATACCGTGTTCATAGTCATGACGGGGTTCTGGTACACATTTGTGCTTCCGCAGGCATTCGGCGCATCAGCGATATACACCATACCTTTGCCAGCAGACATCGGGTTACGGTCGGTTACAAACGTATTGAGCACGAGGGCTGGCCCACTTGGTAATCCCGTATTAGTAAAGTTTTGGGTTGCATCGTTATACCCCTGCGGAGTGTTAAGCGTCATATTATTTACTGCTAAGAATGCGCCGCTCATTTTCGTGTCAGTCTCAATTTTTTCGAGTGCTGTTTGCGTTTCATTCAAAAGCTTCACGCGGGCACTCTCCTGCAAGGCGTCACCCGTAAGGTAGGTCATGGCCGCGATAAACGTTCCGACAACAACAATAACAATCGGTGCAATCACTAATACTTCAACCAGCGTAAAGCCGTTCGTCCTACTGCGCAGCATATGCCTCCTGTTCCACGACCTTCGTGACACTATTCTCGACGTATTCCACCCGTGCTGTTATTTTGGTAATCCACGGTGTTGTCGTATTCGGGCACGAGAACGCGACTGATACCTGCGGGGTGTTGAGACCTCCGGTGTTGTCACTTGCAGCCACCGCCTGCGCTGAAAGTGGCGTACTGGCAGTACACGTTGCCCCAACGGTTGGTTCATAGCGACGAACGTACTCATTGGCAATAAGGTCAGCTTTAGAGCGGTTTCTCGATTCAATACTGTACTTGATAATTGAATTATATAAGCTGAAACCGGCAAATAAAAAGAGTGCTGCCACAATTAAGCTGACGAGCAGCTCCACGGCAGAGAAGCCAGCTTGCGGAGAACCAGATGATTGGCTCATTGCATGGCCCCAACTGACCCAAGCAGCGTTACGGGAACTGGCTGGGTGGCGCCATATAAAATACTCGTCGAGGTAATGGTTGCATAGGCAGTGTCTTGGTAGGTGCGCCAAACCGTCGCACTCGAGTTGAGACGATCTGACCTCCCTGTTACTGAAATACGGTATACTCCCGATGTAACCGTTGTAGGAAGGGGGACAGTGAATGTTGATCGATTGTCGGTTTCACTATGTAGATACTGCGATACACCGCCCTGTATTGTTCCGCTACAGTTTGTATTAGGGCGAAGGGGGTTGGCATTCGTCCACGTCACCGTGTAGCTGTTCTGTTTCAGACAGTTGTAGGCCATCACAATACCGCTTTGGCTGGCATTCTTCGCGTAGGTAGTGTAGTGGCGCGTTTCCATGCTTACGATAGTTGCCGCACTGACCGATACGAGGGTACTGGCAAGCACCAAAATCATTACCACCGATGCAATCAGAATAGTTGGAAGGGCAAAGCCTTCGGCACCCGTGTTTGTCCAACGTTTTTGATCCCACATATCTATGCACTATCATATACGATTTTTGTCGTAAACACGAGCACTATCGAAGGGGTTCGGCCTCTCGAGATGCGCCTCTGTTATTGACATTTGTGCTGAGCATTGTTATAAGTAAAGCTAATACGACAACAGTAATAAAACATACAGATAAGGAAATGCGAGACCATGTCTGAACTACCAGAGAAACAAGCAAAACGTCTCCACGCGTTAATCCAAGAGGCTGAAACAAACCTCGCGGCGGCAAAAGAGCTGCTTATTAGCATCATTGGCGACGACGGCGCCATCATCACCCCCCGTACCAGCCCAAATGAAGACGTAGGCGGTAAAATTATTGAAGGTGTCTTTGATGGCCAAAAAATGGCCGGCCCTGATGGAAAAGAATATCCCGTTCCAGCC
>JBIIRX010000062.1:0-5217 GCA_044341315.1 Saccharimonadales bacterium (SeqCode) | reverse complement strand
GATCATACGGGCAATCCATCGATCGAGCAGGTCGGTGCCTGTTTCCATGAGGTCAGTTGGGAAGAACCGCGAAAGGTCGCCACTGTTTAAATAATCGGTGGTAATAAATGGCCACTGTCCACTACTAAACCAGGTGTCAAAGGTATCTTCTTCGCGCTTATAGGTTTTTCCATCGATAACGATCGTTTCTTGGGTAACGTCTTCATTGAAAATCCAATCATTTTCATCATCGACATTTTGAAAGGCTGGAATAGGAATTCCCCATGGTATTTGCCTCGAGAGGTTCCAGTCATGAATGTTTTGGAGGTACTGTTTTAGAATTGTAGCGCGACCTGCAGGGTAAAAGGTAATCGCGCCGCTTTCGAGCGCTTCAATTGCCTTTTGAGCAAGGGGTTGCATGCTAAGGAACCACTGGTCCTTAATGAGCGGCTGAATAGGCAGCCCACTTTTGTAGTCGTAGCCAACAGTATGTTCGTAGTCTTCTATTTTTCGAATGAGACCAAGGAGCTCAAGCTCGGCAAGCGTTTTTTCGCGGGCCTGTTCAACAGTCAGTCCTTTGATACCTTCGGGAACGTTAATCATTGTGCCATCAAAGTCGATAACCTGGAGACGCTCAAGGTCGTGACGCTTCCCTACTTCAAAGTCATTTGGGTCGTGTGCTGGTGTAATCTTAACAACGCCCGTGCCGAATTGTGGATCGACGTACTCGTCGGCGATGATTGGGATGACACGATCGATCAGGGGTACCTTCACCTGTCCACCGATACGATCTTTAAAACGAGCATCATCTGGGTGGACGGCCACTGCGGTATCACCAAACAGCGTTTCAGGGCGTGTTGTTGCAATTACAACTTCCTCATTTGTACCAACAATTGGGTAGGCAATGTGCCATAACTTCCCTTTTTCAAGCTTATGATCAACTTCAATGTCTGCGTAGCTGGTCTGATATTTTGTACTGTAGTTAACAATTCGTTCGCCACGATATATCAGCCCGTCATCCCATAACTTTTTGAACGTCTGGTAGACAGTTTTGATGACTTTGTCATCGAGCGTGAATACCATGTTGTCCCAT
Organism: Saccharimonadales bacterium (SeqCode); assembly: GCA_044341315.1. Lineage (GTDB taxonomy): Bacteria > Patescibacteriota > Saccharimonadia > Saccharimonadales > Saccharimonadaceae > Microsaccharimonas. The sequence continues at coordinate 4,145 of JBIIRX010000062.1, read as the reverse complement.
GACGCACTGGTACCCAGGGCGCGAATCTGCAGTTCCATATTACCCCGTTGGCCATCAACAAAGTCCCATACTTGGGTGTACAGTTCTTCGCGTGAGAAATCGAAGCGGCTTTTCCCCTGCTTCTGTAGCTCTTTTTCGTAGACGACCCAGGTTTCAAAACCGGCATGATCGGCACCTGGTATAAAGATGGTATCGAAGCCCTTCATACGCTTATAGCGAACAACAATATCTTTGAGCCCCATATCAAGGGCGTGACCGATATGCAGGTTTCCATTGGCATTTGGTGGCGGCATCACGGTGCTAAATGGCTTGCCATTGTTCGTTGGGTTAAACGCACCACTTGTTTCCCACAGGGCATAGATATTTGGCTCGTACTGATCAGGGTCGTAAGTTTTAGCTAATTTCACACTATTTTTTCCACAGTCATTTCACGTGTAATGGATTTTTGCTTCACGTGAAATGACATTATTAACTTCTATTGAGATTTTAAGAATTTAAATGACACGTTTAGTTAATAGTATACCACAGATGAGCACTGTATAATGGGGGTATGATTGAGTTGCAGCGCTGTACAAACAAGGAACAATGGGACGAATATATCTTAGAGGCAGAGGGGCATCCACTGCAATTGTGGGAATGGGGTCAAGTGAAAGCTGGGCATGGCTGGGTCGTGGAACGCATTTTTGCCGTCGATGATGACGAGATTGTTGGTGCTGCACAGGTGTTGCTCCGTAAACTCCCCTTCCCTTTTACGTACTTTGCCTATATTCCCCGTGGACCGGTAGGAAGTGAATCAGTGCTGGCGCAGTTCTTAGAGAAGATTGCCGGGCTCGTGAAGCGTGATTACAAGGCAGTAGCAGTGTCGATTGAACCTGACACAACTGATTTTTCAAAGCCTGATGGATGGCTGCGCTCGACAAACAAAGTGCTTCCAGCTGAGACAGTACTGCTCAACTTACATCAGTCAGAAAGTGACTTACTCGCTGATATGGCGAAAAAAACGCGCCAATATATCCGAAAATCCGCCGCCTCTGTTGAAATACGACAAGTGAAAGACCGTGCCACTATTGAAGCTTGCTTGTTGCTCTATAAGGAAACAGCTACTCGTGCCGGTTTTAATCTTCATCAAACGAACTATTACCTCGATGTGTTCTCACATATGCAAGACTACTCCCCTATTTTTGCTGCATTCGAAGATGATACACCTATTTCATTTCTGTGGCTCGCTATTAGTGGTGAGACAGCCTACGAGCTATACGGGGGTATGAATGCCCGCGGCCAGGAGCTTCGCGCTAATTACGCCTTAAAATGGCACGCCATTCGCAAAGTGAAAGAATGGGGTCTCCACCGTTACGACTTTGGCGGCTTGATAGCTGGCGGTGTTTCCGACTTTAAACAACAGTGGTCATCAGAACATACTGTGTTCGCTGGTTCGTTCGACCGCCCCCTCTCCCCTTTTTACATACTGTGGAGTAAGGGCCTTCCGCTCGCGAAACGAGTAGTACAATCTCTGCATCGTACAAAGCTTAAGAAAAGCTGATAATACGCTGTTACGCCCACGATGTTTTGGCCATTGAGATCGACGGCAGCACTTCAAGGTTAAAAGGTGAGAGGGGAGCCTTCTGTTGGGCATAAAAGCAGCCGAGGGTAGCGATCATCGCGCCGTTATCGGTACATAATTCCATAGGAGCGTATTCAATAGGCAAGGGGAGTCGACGCTGAAGTTCAGTGCGAAGAGCTTGGTTGGCGGCAACGCCACCGGCAATGACTACCGAAGCAGGCGAGTAGTCTCGAAACGCTTTTTCAGCTTTATCAACAAGTGTTTCTATGGCCGTTTTCTGGAAACTAGCGGCAAAGTCGTTTCTTTGTGCCTCGCTGAGGAGCTCTGGTAGCTTAAAAGAAGGATAAGCGGTATCGACCCCGACTTCGCGTTGAACGGCCCTTAGAACAGCTGTCTTAAGGCCTGAGAAGCTAAAGTTGTAAGGGTCTTTAAGCTTAGCTTTGGGGAGTGCGTATTTGTGCGGGTCACCTTGTAATGCGGCGGTGGCGATAGAAGGGCCACCGGGGTAGGGGAGCCCAATGATTTTTGCTACCTTATCAAAGGCTTCTCCTACGGCGTCGTCTTGCGTTTGACCGAGCAGTTCATACGATCCGTGGTTTTTAAAAAGAACGAGTTGTGAGTGTCCACCGCTGACAATGAGTGCAAGCATCGGAAAGCTTGGTTGTTTTGATGGAAGCGTAAGCGAGAGGTGAGGCGCCTGTTCGGTAATAAAGTTTGCATACACGTGTGCTTCCACATGGTGAATAGGGTAGAGTGGAATATTTCTTTGGTGCGATATCGTTCGTGCAGCAAGGGTACCCACAAGAAGCGAGCCAAGGAGCCCTGGGGCATAGGTGACGGCTATACCATCAATATCATCCCAGCCAAGCTCTGCGTCATCTAATGCTTGTTGAATGACAGGGTTAATAACCTCAATGTGGCTTCGTGCAGCAACTTCTGGTACTACGCCGCCGTAAACAGCATGAATATCAATTTGGCTTTTAACGACATTTGAAACAAGACGGTGGCCGTCTTCAACAATTGCAGCAGCCGTTTCGTCGCAGCTGCTTTCGATTCCTAAAATTCTCATCTGTTATAAGTATACCATTTGTTGTGGATTGAACATTATTTCTTGTGATTTGCTGAGAAAAGACTTAAAATTATCAGTACAAACTCAGCAACAATTCAGGAAGGTGGAATATGAAGCGAATAGCATTCGTCATTATTTGGTTGTGTGTGAGTTTTCTTGTGAACGTGGTAATGATAGCAACTACCCATGCGACAGAACAGTGGGAAGACGGGTCGATCCGTATCAATCAGCAGAAACTCCTCGATTTCAGAGAAAGTAATGCACCGTGCAGTGGTATGGAATATTCTATTCAAGTTGAAGGCTTCGGTCGAAGAGATTTCAGCTGCGTATTTGGGAAACTAGGGGAGCTACGTATGGCGCGGTTTGTCGGTAATAATGTATTCAAATATGCGGTATCATTCCCAGGGCAAACGCAGTACTACGAGGTTCGCAACCTCTGTGATTCTGCAAACTGTGTGTATGCACCCGCAAGCGACGTAATCCTCACGCAGCATTATGTGCACCCGTATAGTCACGGAGCGGGAGTATACAAGCACTTTGCTCGTTCGCTTGTGAAGCACCTTGATATAGCATCAATGACACCCTATTTTACCTTTGAACCCCAGCGTCCGCCCGATTTTATTCCAATGATTCAAGGGGGAGAGCCGGCTATCGAAGCAATGGTTCTATCCGAGAATGGCAGGTGGGCAGTGTTAGAGATGCGTTATTTTGGGTTAATTCGGTTGAATATGGATACACTAGAGGCAATACGTATTAAGGCACCAGGTGAGCGGTATGGTATATTCAGTGATCCTCGCTTCGATATGGCTATAACAAATGATGGCCAGCACATTGCCATAACTGGTTGGAATCTATCGGGTGTTTCGGTAGTAACAGTGAAGGAGGGGTGTGGAGACCGTCTTGAAACAGTACAGACCGAGCCGTTGAGCGTCGGTGCGACACCGTGCACAGTCACAGCGATCAATACCGGTGACGCTGCGAGTGAAGTCCTCTACTGGATGCGTCCACTATTTGCGGCTGCTGACCGACGGCTGAGCGTCACGGCGCTCTATAAGAACGGGGTCGCAGAGAGAAACGTTTTCGCAGTCAACGGGACGGTCGCGGCAAACGGAGTGGAGGTATTGGGACTCGGTGACTCATTCTCAAGTGGTGAAGGTGAGACGGACGACCAGTTCTATAAACCATTTACCAATAGTCCACAGCGCCAATGTCATACCAGTCAGCGCTCCTACGCCTATATACTGCCGAGGTATTGGGGGATGAGAGCAGAAAGCGTCGCCTGTTCTGGAGCGAGAACAATTGATGTCATCGGTGGTGGGGAATATATCGGTCAACAGCCGTATCTTGGCTCGCTCACAGAGCCACAACGCCAGGCGGCTGTCTACCAAGCCCTACGCGAGTATCAACCAGGGATCATATCGCAAGCAGCCTTCGTGAGCCAAGTGCAGCCGCGAATCATAACAATAGGAATTGGAGGCAATGATGCTGGGTTAATGGGTAAATTGCAAGCCTGTA
>JBIIRX010000061.1:0-5295 GCA_044341315.1 Saccharimonadales bacterium (SeqCode) | reverse complement strand
ACGATACTTTGTGTTGATTCCATGGTGGATGTTTGACCTTGTTTGTTTTTTATTGGTTTATGTATTTATATTAGCATAAGCATAGTAAAAAGTCAATACCCTCTAATACCCCTGTTCTGACACTTTTGACGCCAGCGTGATGCTTATGGTATAACTATCAGCAGAGGAATACACAAAAACATACACAGCATGGACGTTATCACTTCCCTCGCCATCGTCACTTTCGCAGCAGTCATCCACGCCAGTTTTCAACTGAGCGTCAGTGTATTAACGCTCCTTAGCGGCCATACCATCGGCGCGAAGAAATCACGTGCTCGACTGCTATCACTGACGGCGAGTTTTGTGACCGGCACCGGTGTCATGACGCTCCTTACTTTCTCATTTGTGTCGCTGATTTTCTTGCATCTTTTTGGTGTCGCCATACCGCTTCTCGCTTGGGCGATTGTCTGTGGGCTGGTATTTGGCATCGGTATTGCGGTATGGCTGTTTTACTATCGCAAAAACCGTCCCGGTACCGAGCTCTGGATCCCACGCGCGTTTGCTACCTACCTCACACGCCGTAGCAAGGCCACGCATCATACGGCAGAGGCATTTGGCCTTGGGCTTTCAAGCGTAATTGCTGAGAGTATTTTCATTCTCCCCTGCCTTACTATTGCCGCCTTGGCACTGATTGGCCTGCCCGCTGAGTGGCAGCTCCTTGGCGTTGGCGTCTATGCCGTGGTTTCACTTTTAGGGGTACTTATTGTATGGGTTCTGGTTGGCGGCGGTACGTCGTTAAGTACCATTCAAAAATGGCGTGAGCGTAATAAACGCTTCTTACAGTTCTCTGCGGGAAGCGCCCTGATTGTGCTCGGTTTCTTTGTCTACGTCACAAAAATTGTTGCGACTGTGAGTGGAGCTTCCTAATGAATATGGGTGGGGCTCAGACATACGTTGTGAAGCATCGAAGCCATGCGGCACCAGAACTTTTTAATCGTGAAAAACTTCATAAGAGCATTGTCGCCGCCAGCCTCAGCGCCGGTGCCCCGGCTGGACACGCTGAAACAATCGCTAAAAAGGTGACCGAACACGTCATTGGCTGGCTCAAAGATCGGCCCGAAGTCACTTCCAACGACCTACGCCGCACTGCCGCCCAACATCTTAAAACCCACCACCCCGATGCGAGCTATTTATACGAACACCACCAATCGACACTATAAGGAGATCCCTCATGCCAAAACAAACATTTGATTACGACCTGATTGTCATCGGAAGCGGTGCCGGTGGAAGCGCGGCTGCAACCATTGCAGCACGTGAAGGTAAGCGCGTTGCCATTGTTGAAGAGGATACCTTTGGCGGCGACTCACCTAACTGGAGCGATGTGCCAACAAAAGCACTGCTGCATGTTGCCCATGTGTATGACGAAGCCCGTCACGCCAGTCGATTTGGACTGCGCACTTCAACCCTTGGCTATAACTACCCATCGATTCGCACCTGGAAAGAGCTGGTTGTGCAACGAACCGGTGCCGCCAACAACCGCCGGTTCTACGAACAGCACGGTATTTCGGCGTTTCACGGTAAAGCACACTTCCTCACTCCGCACGAAATAACCGTGAATCGACGACATCTTTCAGCGGCCCATTTTATTGTCGCTACTGGTTCTTCGTGGACCACCCCAACGATTCAAGGCCTTGAAGATATGCACTACTTCACGCCACGGACTATTCTTGAAGCACTCCGCCCACCGAAAAGCTTGTTGATTGTTGGGGGTGGTACCTATGGCGTTGAAATTGCCCAACTCATGGCTACTTTTGGAACCAAGGTGTATATTGCTGAAAAAGCTAGTCGCTTGCTGCCTGGCTACGACGCCGAGGTCGGTGAGCTCCTTGAAAAAGTACTCACCGAAAAGAAAGGTGTGGAAGTGCTGTCGCACAGTCGTGTACTTTCGGTTGAAAAAGAAGGTCTTGGTAAGAAAATTCTTATTTCACGAGGTGGTGTTGAAAAATATGTTCGCGCTGATGAAATCCTGATCGCAGCCGGGCGGGCACCCAACCTTGATTTAGGCCTGGAGAACGCGTCGATCCAGTACACACCAAAGGGTATTGAGGTCAATGAATACCTACAAACTACAACGAAGCACATCTATGCAACTGGTGATGTTCTTGGACGGGAGACCCAAACCCATTCAGCGTTACTGGAAAGTCGCGTCGCAGCACACAATATTTTGCAACGCACTAAACTCATTCCCGACTACACAGCTACACCGCGCATTGTCTTTACCTCCCCGGAAATAGCGCACGTAGGCTTAAGCGAAGATGATTGTCGCCGCCATGACAAGGCGATCAATAAGTCGATCGCTCCACTGAGTATTATTGCGCGTAGTAATACCGCCGATTCCCGTGATGGCTTTGTCAAACTAATGAGTGACAAAAAAGGCGTACTTATTGGAGCAACGGTTGTTGCGCCCCACGCTGGAGAATTGATTCACGAACTCACGCTAGCGGTAAAATATGGTATGACCGCAGCTCAAATTGCTGATACACCGCACGCCTTTTTAACCTGGTCCGAGGCGATTCGCGTGGCAGCACAAAAACTTGCGTAATTGCACAAAGCTCCTCCACCTCTTGAAAAAAGCAGCTAAAGCTGATAAGATAGTCTATGTACCGCGGGGTGGAGCAGCCCGGTTAGCTCGTGTGGCTCATAACCACAAGGTCGCAGGTTCAAATCCTGCCCCCGCTACCAAGAAAGACTTTTCAGAGACTGGAAGGTCTTTTTTGTTTAGTGATTATTCTCACATATTCAACTTGAGAATTAGTTTATGATTCATACATACGTTAAAAAAGGAGTAGATCATGGAAGACAACCGACGTGACACAGTAGTAGTAGAAAAAGAACGTGATAGCAATCCACTTGGATGGATTATTGGGCTAATCATTGCGATTCTTCTTATAGCTGCTTTCTTTTACTTTGGTGGCTTTGGACTCTTTGGTGGCGGAAGTACCAACGAGGGCGGTAGCGTAAACGTTACTGTTCCCGACACCGTTCAGGTGCAGCCAACCACTGGCCAATAGTCTCGCCTATCATAAAAGGCTTCCTTATTGATTCGAAGCCTTTTATGTGATTTAACTAGTAATTTCACCTTAAATACGTCATACTATAGGTATTACAACCCATTGGCGTTAGGAAACATATGAGCATACCCGCTGGCATAGAAAAATATTTACAGTCAGAGAATGCCCGTATGGCACTTGATGAGTTACAGATGATGGAAGAAAGCGCGCAGTATAAAACTGAATCAAGCTACTCTCCTACCTCTAAAGAGCCTGTTAGTTTCGTCGATAAGCATGTCAAATACCTCAGTACGCACCAACGTCTTGATTACCGACAATACATATCGAACCTAAAGCTAATGACCAAAATCAGTTAAAGGAGCATCGAATATGGCTAAGCACAAGAACTGGCACAGCGCCAGCCGCAAGCGTCTACTTAAGAAGAAGCTGAAATCACTCAAGATCAAAGCAGCAAAGCGTGGCCTATAAGCCCATAAGCTCTTCGGAGCTTATTTTTTTGGTTCGTTGACAGTTTTACTGTAGCCGCCGAATAAGAAGTTAAGCCACTGTTCGATATTACTTTCAGTCGCTTGTGCAGCTCCAGGCGTGGTAGCGCTCGTCGATCTATCGGCATCAATGACTGCTTGGCTATTTTTAGGGAGAATCACGACACTCTCGCCAGGCATAACTAAGCCGAGCGACTCACGCGCCGCCAGCTCTTTATATTCATCGGTTTTATAGTACTTCTGCTGAAGCTCAAGGCTTCTCGCTTGGAGCTGCGTCAGTTGTAGCTCGCGGGCTTTTTGATCGACTTCCTTTTGGAGCGCAAAGTTGCGCTGCATAACTTGTAACGACCCCCATATCCAACTAGCAGCGATAAAAAAGGCTACCGCAATGACAATGTTATTAAACGTCCAATATTTATGACGGATGGTATACATTATTTTTCGAATGTTTATCTGGGGCATAGTCTGCTCTTGCTTATGATTATAGCGCAAGACCGCGGTATAGCCCAACAGGGGCAAATGCGCTATACTACTTCGAGCGGGGCTGTAGCTCATCGGTTAGAGCAGGCGGCTCATAACCACTTGGTAGATGGTTCGATTCCATCCAGCCCCACCAAATTTGACTGATTCGACTCAAGGGCCTCTTTTACCTCATATAGAGGTCCTATTTTTATGGTTCCAAACCCTTCAACGAAGTTGTACGTTAGACCTTCAGGAAATAGCTCGCTTTGAAGCATCATTTTATTTTTGGTGTTTGATGAGTCCCAGAGGTTTACCAAGTTTTTCATTAAGTTAATTGCACCATCTATCAATATTTCCGTATCGGTTCCAAGTGACTTAATAGACTCCACTTCACTTCTTGCTTGAGCTAACTCAAGACTGACTTTATTCTGGACCCTCATCCTATCTTCGTCAGTTAGCTTACCTTCGACATACTTCTCAATGATTTTATCGTGCTTGTCTTCAAGTTCAGTTATACGTTTATTTAACGAGGCAATTTGGCTCCTTTGAACTTTCAAAGTCTTCATTTTTCTCGCTACAAAACTATGCTTGAAACTTTCTACTGCTCGCTCCGTAGGAGTCAGCATCGTAAGCAGTTCTCTAAATGCATCATGCAATTCTTCTCGGTCCACACTTATCGGGTGTTTAACAATTGACGCCTTACAGTTCACGCAATGATATTTAGGGTATCGCTTACCACTTCTACCCGTCGGACGACTGCCTGTCATCCTACCTTCACACTCAGCACAGATAAGTAGACCCCTCAATGGCCAATCTTCATCGGTTTGATGAATTTTCTCATGATTCGGCTTGCCTAGTAATCGTAGAATTTCATGATGCTCATCTAAAGTAATTAATCCTTCGTGCAGCCCTTTAATAGGCTCATTAAGTGACTTCGTTTTCACTAAGCCTGCATATAGAGGATTATTTAACATGTTTAAAGTCTGCTGTAATCCCAGCTGTCGTCCGTTGCGACCCGTAAGTCCCAGAGCAATAGCTCGCCTGTTTGTTTCAATGACGGACAAGTTACCTTTCGAAAACTCTTTTAGTAATAACTGTATGACCGCAGCATCATCAGACTTAACGAGAGTAGGTCTGCCTTCTACATCTTTCTGATTAACATAGCCAATCGGAGCTAGGTATGGCCACCCTCCTTCCTCAACGCGCCTTTCAAGACCATTCTTACTCCTCAATGCTCTGACTTCATTATCTAGTTGATTCGAAGCAGCCATAATATTCTCGAAAAAGTTACCGTGGGG
>JBIIRX010000060.1:0-5352 GCA_044341315.1 Saccharimonadales bacterium (SeqCode) | reverse complement strand
AAGAGCCAGTTCAAACGTGTTGCGAAAGCAACTTACGAACTTGCGCAAGAAGCCTAACACTGCTTCACCCTCATCACCTAGCATTGCTATTTTTTAAATAATATGCTATAATTATGTAAAGCATACTGCTCATGTTGCCTTAATCCACCAGAGGTGAGAGAATAGAAACAATTCATATGGAAATCATCGGCGCTTTTTTCAGCTTCCTGTTGCAATGGTACGTCTGGATACCCATCGTTTTAGTGCTGTCATTTCTCACATGGCGTAATTACCGGCTCGCAAACAGCGTCGTGACCAAAAACGTCGACGGCGACCTGCTCATCCTCGAAATCCCAAAAACCAACGATAAAAAAGAGTTGGCGGCGGAACAAATGTTTGCCAGTTTGCACGGTATTTTACGAGACGCCGAAGAACTCAAAGCCAATGACGGCTTTCAAGAACACCTCAGTTTTGAGTTTGCTTCAGTAAACGGCCAGATCCGCTTTTACGTGTGGGTACCGCGTACTCTGCGGAGCTTTGTTGAAAGCCAAATTTACTCACAGTACCCGACGGTGCAAATCCGCCCTGCCGACGAAGATTATGTCGCCCACGAGCGCGCCCACAGTGTTGTCTACACCTCAGACATTACGCTGACTGATGACGATGTTCTTCCAATCAAAACCTTCCAAAGTTTCGAAGTGGACCCATTGGCCGGTATTACCGGCACACTGGCGAAGCTAGAGACAACCGGTGATGAGGTCTGGGTGCAGATGTTGGTTCGTCCTATTGCCGACGATTGGCACAAGACGACCAGTAAGTGGGTCGAGAATGTCCGAAAAGGAAAGTCGGGGAGTATCAAGAACGTTGGTGGCTGGCTGCCACAACTTTTCGAGGCACTCTGGAAACCGCCCGAAGCTGGAAAAGAGGCGGTGACCGTCAAAGAACTCTCCGACCGCGACAAAACTCGTATTTCTGAAGCAGAAAGTAAAGCAACTAAATTGGGCTATCAGGTAAAAATCCGCGTTGCCTACCTTGGCGAAAACCAAACAACTGCCCGCCAGCAAATGCAGGCGATTGTGGGAACTTTTAAACAATTTAACTCAACCAACCTCAACGGCTTTAAGGCCAGTGGCGGAAGTTTCACAAAAGAAAGCCTTCAGCCCTACCGTGACCGTTCCTTCGGTAACGATGGCTTTGTGTTGAATATTGAAGAGCTCGCCAGCGTCTACCACTTGCCACACACCAACGTAGAGACTCCAAACATTGTCTGGGCCAGCTCAAAAACCGCTGAGCCACCAGCAAAGCTGCCGATTCTCACCGGCAACCCAGCAATTGATGAGAATATCTCTGCCTTTGGTCTTACGAATTTCCGAGGCATTAACCACCAGTTTGGTATGCTGCGCTACGACCGTTCGCGCCATCTCTATATTATTGGACAGACCGGGGCAGGGAAGTCAGGACTCCTCGAGCTGTTTGCGCTCAGCGACATCTTCCATAACCAAGGCTACGCAATCATCGACCCACACGGTGACCTTGCAGTGAATAACATGAAATTTATCCCAGGCAGCCGCCTCCAAGATGTTGTGTACTTCAATCCATCAGACACCGCGCACCCAGTTGGATTCAACCCGCTTGAGGTCACTAATCCAGAACAGAAGAGCAACATTAGCTCTGAAGTGATTGGTGTATTGAAGCGTATGTTCGGCGATAGCTGGGGACCACGACTAGAATATATTCTTCGCTACACCATCTTGGCGCTGCTCGATCGTCCTTCAACGACAATGCTCGATATTTCGCGTATGTTAACCGACAAGAAGTTCCGTAAAGAAACACTTAGTTACTGTAAGGACGCAGTTGTGCTGCAATTCTGGAACGTCGAATACGCAAGCTGGAACGAAAAGTTCCAGGCAGAAGCAATTGCGCCGGTCCTCAACAAGGTGGGTGCCTTTACCGCCAATCCTACTATCCGTAACATCATCGGCCAGCCAAAGTCGACCTTCAATATTCGCCAGATTATGGACGAGGGCAAGATCCTGCTCGTTAACCTTTCAAAGGGTCTTATTGGTGAAGACAACGCGGCAATTCTCGGTTCATTCCTTGTCACAAAAATTCAGCTCGCAGCTATGAGCCGTTCAGACATTCCGAACATTGCCGACCGTCGGCCATTCTACTTGTACGTCGACGAGTTCCAGAACTTTGCTACTGACTCATTCGCAACAATCCTGTCCGAGGCGCGTAAGTACGCTCTGAACCTTACCGTGGCCAACCAGTATATTGGCCAGATGACCGAAACTGTTCGAGACGCGGTCTTCGGAAACGTTGGCTCGATGATCTCATTCCGCGTGTCGGCCGATGACGCACCGATCCTCGGTAAGCAGTTCGAGCCACAATTCGAGCCTGGCGACCTGCTCCAAATGCATAACCGCGATTTCATCATTAACATGGTAATTAATGGCGAAAAAGTCCCCGCTTTTAGCGCAACTACCTTAGCACTCCCGCCAGAGCAGATCGACAACTCAGCGCTCATTATTGAAAATTCGCGCCGATTATACAGCCGACCACGCGCCGAGGTTGAAGCTGAGATTAACGCCCTTATTAATGCACCTGCGTCAGTGCAACCGCAAAGCAACCCTACGGCAAGTAAAGCACTCCCCGAAGAACACCTTCCGAGCACCCCGGCAATGGCGAAACTATGGCCAGTTGATGCCGGCGCAAAAGCAGTTGGTATGAGCGTTGAAGCACCCGAGGGAATCGTTTCACAAAGCGTCACGGCCGCACCTACCGAAGCGATCGGCAGCGGCAACCCAGAAGGGGAGCAGCCCGCTAAGAAGAAGCGAAAGCGCACAAGGCGTCGCAAGAAGCCAACCGACGCCCCAGCTGCGTAAAAAACCCATTTGCCAACTGTGCAGTGTCTGTGGTAGGCTAAAGAGCGTCATTAACAATTTACGTATCCAGAGTGCAGCGAGAGAACTAGCTCAACGACCTGCCGGCAACCAGCCATTAAAGCCCGGTGCCCCTTCTAGCCCTTACGGGAAAGATAAAGTTTTTTAACTCCTTTATGTCTTTTGTCGTCCGGGCGGAAAGATACGCACAAAGGAGTATTTTTATGCCAACAATTATTCGTACCGCCGAGAGCGTTTCGCCAAAACACCCCGACAAAGTATGCGACCAAATTTCCGATGCGATTCTCGATGCGCATCTGCGGGAAGACCCCTTCGCACGGGTCGCCGTAGACGTTGCCGGCGGCCATGGAACCCTCTTTATTACTGGGGAAATTACCTCAAAAGCCACCTCTGTAAATATAGAAGCGATTGTCGCACGTATCGCCGGGCGTCAACCCAATGAAGAACCGCTTCGAATTATTAACACTATTGCACCGCAAAGCTCGGAAATCGCACAGGGTGTCGACACCGGTGGGGCAGGGGATCAAGGCATAATGGTAGGATATGCCACTGACGAAACACCCGAATTCCTGCCACTTGAATATGTCCTCGCCCGAAATCTTAATAAATTCCTGTACGAACGGTGGCCATTTGACGGAAAAACGCAAGTAACCGTTAAGCAGGGGAGTATTGTGGCAATTGTGGCGAGTTTTCAACACGCAGCAGCGGCTGAATTACGCGCAGCAGTAGCGGAGTGGCTTACAGGAGAACCGCTGGCTACACCTGCACTAGACTATACCATTCACGCCAACCCAGCCGGTGACTGGGCGATCGGCGGGTTTGACGCAGATGCTGGGCTCACCGGGCGCAAGCTGGCAGTGGACAATTACGGTCCTCGAGTACCGCTTGGCGGCGGTGCATATAGTGGGAAAGACGGCACAAAGGTTGATCGCTCAGCCGCCTATATGGCACGAACTATTGCAGTCGATTATTTACAAGCTCGCAGTGCCCAAGAGGTTTTTGTCCATTTAGCGTATGCTATCGGTTATCCAGAACCTGTTGAAGCCTCTGTGACGGTCGACGGCGTGCAAGAGCAGATTGAGGGCTACGACCTTAGGCCAGAGGGTATTATTCAAGCGCTCAACCTCCGCTCTCCTCAATTCGAGGACCGGGCGCGCTATGGCCATTTCTAAGACTCGATGTTACAATAGCCGCACACCGAGAGGAATCAACATCTGTGTTTAATAGTCCCGAGCAGCCGTATATTTCACCGTTAGAGAGTGCTGATGGTGGGGTTATGGAACCGATTGACCGCACTCTTTTTGACCGTGAGCTGAAGCACGCACTTGATATACGACGACTCGCAGAGGGCTCCCTTTATTCGGCCTATGGCTTCTCACTCCCGATGGCAATGGCTCAACGCGCCTTGGCATTTCATATACGCGTCTTGGCAGTCGAATCACCCCTCTCGCGCCATTTTCTGCAGCATGGTGGTGTACACTTTGCACTGCTCGACGCCGACTACCAACCAGCTAGTACCCATACAGCTGAATTTCATAGTGATGGTACATGGGGAATTTTAAGTGAAAAAAGCACTCCTATTATCGTAAAGGGGAGTGGAGAAGCGCATGGCCTTCAGAAGATACGCTCAGGCTTTATAACAGAACATAGCGATACTACGTTCGAAGACATTATTAATCGTGAATAACTACGCAAAATATATAGAACAAAAATCGAACATAGATATAGTGAGATTCAAATTGAATTATCATACGTAATATCTTGAATATTAGATAGCATGAAAGAAAGCATACGGTACATAGGTAGTTATGGGTTCAGAAGAGAAGATACATACAAAACACATTCGAGATGTGCGCGAATAGGCTACATATCGTATCAACAACAGTATATAGACTTAACGTCGCACAATAATTCTTTTACGTCATTATAGCTATGAATTATAGATGAATGCATATATACGTCTCATGTCCGCCATAAAAGAGGGAGGAAGGCTTTCGTATGCTCTTACAGTAACTATATAGAATTTATTTTTGAGTGTTTAAGTGTATTAGTATCTACTCTTTAGCTAAAACCTGTATACACCGCATCTCTATGACACGGTGCTCGATACAACTTATCCACAGCTATGGGTCGCTATTTGCTTTTTTATGAGAATCATTATACTACTCACACTTCTCTCCCACTTCCCCATTTTTGACTTTTCTATATTTGCATATTTTAATATACTTTTTTCAGCGTTAATTGAATGTGGAACAAAAACAGAACATTGCTTCTTATAGAAAGGGGAAGAGTAGAGTGTTAGCAATCGTACCGTTAGGCCGCTAAGTATCCGTGCACCTGTTTATCGGTACGCTGCGCGGCCTGCAACGCGAACGTCAATATACTCTGGCTGCACACTGCGAGACGATAAAAATGTGATTGTGCGGATGGCATCCTCAACCTGCTCCCCTGCTCCCCTGTCGACTGAAAA
>JBIIRX010000055.1:0-6009 GCA_044341315.1 Saccharimonadales bacterium (SeqCode) | reverse complement strand
TTTTTACTCATATCGACCTCGAAACGGCCTAAGCTAAATTGCAACGTACCAAAGGTTTTTTGGAGGACATCTTTGTACATCGCCTCCATAAACTGCATACCGTCTTGCCAGTTTGCATAGGCCCAGTACCATTCCATAGCGACGTGTTCAGGAAGGTGCTCATCGGAGTAGTTTTCATTGCGGAAGCGTGGGCCAATATCATAGACTTTTTCAAAACCTGCACCAATCAGGCGCTTGAGCGGAAGTTCGTGGCTAATACGCAGGTAAAAATCTTGGTCAAGCGCATCCATGTGCGTCACAAAAGGGTTGGCGTCGGCGCCCCCAGTGGTATGTTCGAGCACCGGTACGTTTACTTCAATAAACCCATTATCATTGAGGTAGTCACGTGTTGCTTGCCAAAATTTCGAGCGACGCACAAACCGTTCACGAACATCAAGATTGACGTTCATATCGACATAGCGGCGACGCATACGCTCTTCTTTGTTGGTAAAACCGTCCTGAGCACTCGGCATTGGACGCAGCGACTTTGTGAGCAAGCGTAAGGTGCGTACCTGCACTGATACTTCGCCCGTTTTCGTGCGAATAACTGGCCCGGTGGCTTCAACAAAATCACCTGTATCAAGAAGTGGAATATCAGCAAGCCCTAACACACCTTGGGTCGAGTCGCGGTCACTGATCGTACCATCCTGAATAAATAGTTGCAGCTGATCGGTTTGATCCCGAATGACAATAAATGCAAGTTTACCAAACTTTCGGATACCCAGAACACGGCCAGCCACCGTAACGGTTTGGTTTTCGAGCTGCTCAAAGTCAGCCTTTACGGTACCTGCATGGTGGGTACGGGTGCTTTTTGCTGGGTACGGAGTAAAGCCAAGCGCTTTTAAATCTGCGAGCTTACGGAGTCGCTCATCACGAAAATCTTTCAGTGTTGCCATATCAGAGATAATTATAAGCGACGACGCCCGAAAAACCTAGGAATTCGCGCTTAGCCAACAGAGACAATTGTGTAGCTGACATCGCCTTTTGGCGTAGCAATAGTGACTTTGTCATCGACTTTTTTGCCGTACAGCGCCATACCAATTGGTGACTCGTTGCTTACTTTACCTTCAAGTGGGTCTGCTTCAACCGGACCAACAATGGTGTATTCAACGGTCTTTGCACCTGTTTTAAGCTGCACGTGGCTTCCAAGGCCAATCGTGCTTTTCTTTGAAGCTTTAATAATTTCAGCGTTGGTGACAATTTCTTCAATTTCAGCGATACGCGTTTCGAGGAGCCCTTGCTCTTCTCGGGCTGCGTCATATTCAGCGTTTTCACTGAGGTCACCAAAGTCGCGAGCTTCAGAAATTTTATCGGCAACTTCGCCACGACGGGCCTTTAGTTCTTCAAGCTCAGCTTCGAGCTCTTTTTTACCTTCTGCAGTAATTTGGTACTGTTTCTTAATCATCGTATTCTCACTTTCAATTGTTTCAGTCTCTTGCTGTAAAGCACCCCCTACACCATATATAGCGTAGGGAGTGTCACACACATCTCTAATTATGCTATTTTAGCAAGCAGTTCTTCAGGTGTCAATAATTCCGCTTCGCCGCCGCTTCGACGAGAAAATTCTATTTTTCCTTCGCCAAGCGTTCGCTCGCTGACGGTTACTCGATATGGCAACCCGATCAATTCAGCATCAGCAAACTTCGTACCTGGACGCTCATCGCGGTCGTCAAAAAGCACCGTTACACCGGCTGCGTGAAGCTGGTTGTAGAGCATTGTCGCCTCTTCTTCAACAGCACCAATACTCACCAAATACACCTTAAACGGTGCAACATTCTCTGGCCACACCAATCCTTTATCATCGGAGAACTGTTCAGCAATTAACCCCATAAGTCGGCTCGGCCCAATGCCGTAGCTTCCCATAAAGACTGGTTTTGCCGTACCGTCTTCGTCGGTAAACGTGAGGCCGAGTGGGTCGGAAAAACGTGAACCAAGCGTGAATATATTCCCTACCTCTACCGCCTTTGCTTCTTCAAGCGTCGACGTATCAACTCCTAGCTCCGCCAATACTTCATCGGTGTACACCTCTTCATTAATCGCAATGTTTTTTTCACGATCAATATAAATCGTATCTTCGCCTACCGGACTGATCGTTTGGAACTCGTGACTAAACTTCGCAAAGCTCCCCCCACTCGCAAAAGTTTTAAAGGTTCGATCCCCTAAACCAAGCCGCTCATATACACGATGGTACGCTTCAGAAATTTTCTCATAGAACACATCGTGCTCTTCTTGAGAACGGCTAAAGCTGTACAGGTCTTTCATCCAGAACTCACGACCGCGCATCAGGCCACTTTTCGAACGAAGTTCATTACGGAATTTAATTTGGAATTGGTACGGATAGACAGGAAGATCTTTGTAGCTGCGAATATAGCTTTTCATTAGTTTCGTCAGTGGCTCTTCGTGGGTTGGGGCAAGCCCCACCTCTGATCCATTGGCAAGTTTTGTCTTGAACCAAACATCCATAACGGTATCGTCCCAGCGACCAGATTCTTTCCAGACATCACTTAGTTGGAGTGCAGTCAGGCTGATTTCATTCCCCCCGACGGCATCCATTTCTTCACGGATAATCTGTGTGATATTCTCGAGTACTTTTTTCCCGAGCGGCAAATAGGCGTACACGCCGGCCATTTCTTTATACACAAAACCGGCTCGAATCAGCAGCTGGGCATTTTTAGACACCTCGTCGGCAGGTGCTTGTTTCAATGTTTTTGTAAAAAGGTGTGATACTCGCATAGCTTTACTAGTGTACTAGAGGACGATTGGGTTTACAAAGAGAAAATAGAAGGCGAGGCCATTTTTGAGTGCATGAAGCGCCATAGAGACCCATATATTGCCCGTGATAAGCCGAAGTGAGGCTAATACAAGCCCGAGCGCAAAGGTGTCGAGGGCGACATTCCATTGTCCATGCGCTACTGCAAATAAAGCAGCTGAGAGCAACACCGCTACCCAGACGGCCGCATATTTTTTAAGCTTACCAAATAGATAGCCGCGGAAAATAAGCTCTTCCGCTAGCGGTGCAATGATCACCAAGCTTACAAAGGCCAGAATATATTCCCACGACTGCGATAAGGCTTCAAAGCCAATCTCCTGCTTTTGGGCATAATTTGCCGAAGGAAACACATACATCGCCAGTGCCGTAATACTGACCGTTAAAATAAGATAGACAAAAATAGCAGTGATGAGCCATATACCATCCATCCACTTCGGCGCTTTGGCAATTCCCAGCTCATACCGTGTCGTTCGCCAGCGACGAATACGCTGCGGAACGCCAATAATAATCACCAGTGCCAATGTGTACACCACAATGCTCACCACGGTGCTAAAGACCGACTGATTTATTTGATCAAGCTGCACACCTGCCTGACTGAGCCCAAAAATAACTAAAAAGCCAATTGCCTGCGCCAAGGCAAATCCAAAGGCCACCCAGCCGATGACACCGGCACTCATCCCTACCCTATACCAGAATGGCTTCTTGGCAGAGTGCGGAGCGTTAGAAGAATTTGAAGACATCAGCAACCGTAATAACAAGGAATAATACCATCATCACCGCAAAGCCAGTGCCATGGATACTTTCCTCGCGCTCTTTGGTAAGAGGCTTTTTAAATAATTTGAACGCAGCTGTTACGAACCAGCGGCCGCCATCGAGTGATGGAATTGGGAGCGCATTCATCACTGCGAGCGTGAGGGAAATAATCGCTGCCAGGAAAATGACCTGAGTAATTCCGGCTTCGCTGGCAGATGGGAAAATAATTCCCAAAATACCCAGCGGGCCAGCCACACTGGCGCCGGCCTCGTCGAGCTTGGCAGTCGCAGCTTGACGGGTTTGTTCGTTCGTACTAAGTTGCCCGACTAATCCACCGAAGAAATTGGCGACTAAATTACCAATGCCTTGGAGTGTGACCCATGTAAACTGCGCCGTTGTAGCAACACCGACAATCGGTGCCGACCAGGTTGCTTTAATGGTATCGCGCTGGCCAAGACTGGCGCCAAACACCGCAGCGTCAGCATCCCGTAGCGCAACATCAACTGTTTTTTCAGCGCCATCACGCCGATACACCACTGGCACCTTCTCGCCACGATTCTCTTTTGTGAGGTTGATGAATTGCTGTGTCGAATCAACCTTTGTACCATCAATACTAACAATTTGGTCGCCGGTTTTCATCCCAGCTTGTCCTGCTGGATACTTTGGATCAACCGTCCCAAGCTGCACAGGCGTCGAGATGATAGTTGTATCGCCTGCCACGCTAAATTGATCTGGAATAATTTTCGGCAAGCCCACAAGTGCCAAAATTGCCAGCAAGAGTACCGCTGTAATCCAGTTAATAAACACCCCTGCCAGCAATATCTTGGTTTTTTGCCAAAATGTTGCAGCGCCATAGTCGCCTTTTCCCGTAGCAGCATCGTGTTCACCCTGCAGCTTGACAAAACCACCCAGCGGCAGCCAGTTCAAGGTGAACAAAATACCACTACGCAACTTTTTTTTCCAAGCACGTGGCGGAAAGCCAATACCAAATTCTTCAACCACGACGCCGTTTCGGCGGGCGGCGATCGCATGGCCCAGTTCATGGAGTGATACCAGCGCAACCAGCACCACTAACCCAACAATAATTCCAAGTAGTAGCATTTATCCTCCAAAGCGTCGATGTCGACGTGTATATTCTTCGATTATAGCGTCAACATCTTCTTTTGTCATTTCTGGCCACATCTTATCAAGGAAAATAAGCTCACTGTAGGCGGCGCGCCAGAGCATAAAATTACTGAGTCGCTTCTCACCACTAGTTCGTACAATCACGTCAACTGGAGGCACTTCCCCGCCGTATAAATGTTCGGCGATCAGATCTTCGTCAATGTCCTCAGCCGGCGTTTCGAGCTGAACAATTTTTTTGACCGCATCAACAATTTCACGCTGCCCGCCGTAATTAAGACAAATTGCCAACGTTCCGGCGCTGTTATGCTTGGTTTTTTCTTCGAGTGCATCCATAGCTTTGAGAATTTTATCGTCGAGGCCCTCCCGCTTACCGAGTACCTTGAGGCGAATGTTTTTATCGGTAAAGATGTTCGCATCGGTGGTGAAAAGGCGCAAAATAAGCCCCATCAGCTTACTCACCTCTTCCTGGCTGCGTTTCCAATTTTCGGTTGAGAAGACGTAAATACTCATATAGGCAACGCCAGCATCAAGCGTCGCAAAGGCAACGTCTTTGAGTGCATTGTACCCAGCCAGATGCCCTTCATATGTAGGTAACCCGTGTGTTTTAGCCCACCGACGATTACCATCGATGATATAGCCAATGTGGCGAGGAATCGTACGCTTAAGGGAATCCATTAAATCGTAAGGATTTCTTTTTCTTTGTCTTTAAATGCAGCGTCAATTTTTGCGTTATAGGTTGTCATAGAATCTTCGATCGACTTCTCGACCCTTTTTTGGTCATCTTCTGAGATCTCTTTGGCATCTTTCGCTTTCTTAGCATCCTTTAAGGCATCTTGGCGTACATTTCGTAGGGCAATACGCGCCTCTTCGACCTTCTCTGAGGTCTGTTTCACAATTTGCTTGCGCCGCTCTTCAGTAAGTGCAGGAATTGGCGCACGAATCAGTCGCCCGTCATCACTCGGGTTCAGCCCAAGTGATTGGTCTGCCCTAATAGCAGCAACAATTGGTTGAATATTCGAAGGGTCAAAGGGTGTTACCGTTAGCATTTGCGGCTCAGGCGCCATAACGTTGGCAACCTGGTTAAGCGGCATTTTCTGGCCATATACTTCAACGTTTACTCCATCAAGCATTGAAGGGTGTGCTCGGCCCGTGCGTACTTTTTTGAGTTCATCTTCGAAATGAGCAACTGCAGCATTAAAACGCGTTTCGTATGGTGTTGTGTCAAACATTATGCTCCTCTTTCAATAATTACTCTTAATTATACAGCACTCTCGGGGTAATAGTAGGTACTATATTGATCAATCGCCGTTTTAATATGTGGG
>JBIIRX010000023.1:0-12946 GCA_044341315.1 Saccharimonadales bacterium (SeqCode) | reverse complement strand
GTCGCTAAGGTATACAACAGTTTGCATTGGGAGTGTTTTCGATACACTCTCAAGGGGTAACTCATTCCAAAATGCATCGATCTTCACAATAGTTGGCGCCGAGGGCGTATCTTCAACTGAAATAATATTGGGATGATCAAGAAACAATTCATTTATATACTCTATGAAATCGTGGACTTCAGCACTTGGAGCTTCACTCGCTTCTTCAACAAGCGCCTGAAACTGCTTTTCTATTCGGTCATAGTTAGGGGCGTCGTTCAGAAGACGAATATCAAATGAGTGCTTTAGTTCTTGATATATACCCCACGCGTGCGTTGGCAATCCTTTTTCGAATAGCTCACTTACCGCGCGAATTTGAAGCATGAATTTCTGGACTTCCGTGTCCGTTCGGAATAGGTAATCTTGTAGCACACTCACCACTTCAGTCGTCGCTACAACCCGTGAAAAAGAAAAGCCGAGCTCAACCGATGAATCGTGCGTTTCACCCGTTGGCTCGGTCATCTTCATAGTACAGCCTAGTCGTTTACACCAAGCTCAATACGCTTGAATCGGCGAATCACCACGTTTTCACCCGTGAGCGCAATGGTTTCCTTAAGGAATTGACCAACCGTCTTAGAGTCATCCATGATGTAGCTTTGGTTAAGGAGTACCTTGTCGGCAAAGTGCTTCTTTACCTGGCCTTCAACGATCTTGTCGAGCATATCAGCAGGCTTTCCTGCGAGTGCGTCGCTGCTTTTCGCTTCTTCGCGAACACGTTCAACTTCTTCAGCCGGAATTTCGTCTTCAGATACGTACACAGGGGCCATTGAAGCAACCTGGAGTGCGATCATGTGTGCGAACTCTTTAAAGCCGTCAGTACGAGCAACGAAGTCGGTTTCACAGTTTACTTCCACGAGTACACCAATGCGTCCCCCGTGAACGTAGCTGTCAATGACGCCTTCGAGTGCTTCGCGGTCAGCTTTCTTTTCAGCCTTCGTCAGACCCTTTTTGCGCATTTCTTCAAGTGCCTTATCGAAGTCACCGTCAGCAGCGACGAGCGCGTTTTTAGCGTCGGTAAGACCAACACCGGTGAGTTCTTTGAGCTTTTTAATGTCGTCGATTGATACAGCCATTGTCTTATGCCTCCCCCTCTTTATCCTTCTTGCTTACACCTTTACCCGCTTCGATTGCCTGCGCAACGTAGTCAAGGATTACTTGTACGCCCTTAATAGCGTCATCGTTACCTGGAATGACGTAGTCAATTCGGCTTGGGTCAACGTTGGTATCAGCCAGTGCAACCAAAGGAACACCAAGGGTCTTGGCTTCGTTGATCGCATTGACATCACCGAGCACGTCAATAATAAAGACCGCACCTGGTTTACCAGAAAGGTCCTTAACACCTGAGTACTTCTTGTTCAACTCGTCGATTTCCTCTTGGAAACGTTGGAGTTCAAGCTTGTTATACTTCTTCTCAAATGCGCCTGACGCCATGTTCCGTTCGAGGTCTTTGAGCTTCTTGATCTGAGCAGTAATTGTGTTCACGTTGGTGAGCATGCCACCAAGCCATCGTTCAGTCACGTACGGTTGGTTGAGGCGCTCGGCAGTTGCTTTCACAATATCTTTGGTCTGCTTCTTGGTTGCAACAAACAGTACTGGCTTGCCAGCTGCAGCAGTTGCGGTTAAGAACGGCAGCGCCTTTTCAAGGCCTTCCACTGTCTTTGTAAGGTCAATGATGTGTGAATCTTGACGCTTGCTGTGGATGTATGGCGCCATCTTTGGGTGCCAACGACTTGTTTTGTGTCCGAAGTGAACACCAGCTTCAAGCAGCTGTTTAATATCGACTTCAATAGCCATGTGATAGTACTCCTTTTACTTCCCCATGCGCGCCTGAACTTTCAGGAGTAACTTGCGTATGGGTGTTTCATTAAAACTCGTTACTCTTTTATTATAGCAGGTTTAGCGACTCCTGTCTACCAGTGTTATGTGGCTACATTTGTCTACTTTCCTGGTACAATAAAGACACTTATGTTCTGGAAAACCTTCCGCTGGTCTCTCATCATTACCGTTATCGCTTTTGTGATTGCCTGGTTTTACGGTGGTTGGAGCGCACTTTTCCTTTGTTTTGTATTGGCTCTCCTTGAAGTGTCACTATCCTTTGACAATGCCGTCTTAAATGCCACCGTCCTGCGCCGGATGAGTGACTTTTGGCAAAAGATGTTCCTGACCGTTGGAATTTTGATTGCCGTCTTTGGTATGCGCCTGCTCTTCCCGCTCATCATCGTGGGTGTCGCGGCACAGATGAACCCTATTGAGGCACTGCAGCTGGCACTTCAAAAAGGAGACCCCCATACTCCGGGTACGTACGGCTACATCTTAACCGAGGCACACCCGCAAATTGCTGCCTTTGGCGGTATGTTCCTGCTCATGCTCTTCCTGAACTTCATTCTCAGCGATCGGAAAATTAAATGGCTCCGCTGGATTGAAGAGCCGCTTGCTCGTGTCGGTAAACTGAGCCATCTTGGCATTGTTGTGGCACTGCTTGTACTTCTCACTGCTGCCGAAGGGTGGGCGAAAGATCCAAATATCGTGCTCGTCGCTGGTATCTTAGGCATGGTTACCTACCTCGTTATTCATGGGCTGGGCAGTCTGTTCGAGAAAAACCTCCAAGATACACTTCAAACAGGGCCTTCAAAACTCGTTCGAGCAACTGGTAAAGCCGGTTTCTTCCTCTTCCTGTATCTTGAAGTGCTCGATGCCTCATTTAGTTTCGACGGTGTCATCGGCGCCTTTGCAATCACCTCCGATCCTGTCATCATCGCCCTCGGGCTGGGGCTTATCGGTGCGTTGTTCGTACGTTCAATTACCATTTACCTCGTCAAGAAAGGGTCTCTGAACGAGTATATTTATCTCGAGCATGGTGCCCACTGGGCGATTGGCGCCCTGGCGGTTATTCTGATGATCAGCATTGGCTGGCACGTCCCAGAACTCATTACCGGCACTATCGGCATCTTGTTTATCGGGGCTGCGTTTGCAAGTAGTATATACCGAAAACGCAAAGCGTAAAATAAGACCCTTACTGCATATATTCGGAGAATACGTATGCTTTATGAGGGTCCATCGGGAAGTAACAAATAGCAGATCGAGAAGCCATCGCTATAGTTGTATCCAGATTCTTTAGTATTCGAGTTTGTAATCAAGCGATAATACGGACCCGTCGAAACTTCGCGTTGTAATGTTTCCGTACAACCATTATCGAATGGTACGACGTATTCAATTAAATATTCCCGTACAGTTCCGTCAACAACAAACGCGTTGCTCATATTTTTACGTACAAATACAAAACTCATGCCTTGAATAACCGTTCCATCACTGAGCGTGGATGGTGCATAGCCTGACATATTCATCTGATAACGACTTAAGGATGCAAGTGCGGTATTGAAGTCGGGTTGAACGTAGCGGGGTGAATTTACCCATCTACAAGCCTCGCGGCCAGAGGAATCTCGAACAATATACCCCGTTCCCAGACAAGCATAATAATAATTCGCCGTCGGAACGACTGGATACTGGCTATTATCGTTCAAGTACGTCATGAGGATTCGACGATACTGACTCGCGGCCGCCCCAGCTTGTGAAGCGACAGCTTGTTGTCGGACGGAGCTATACGAAACAATAGCGATGCCAGCGAGCACCGCAATCACGACAACAACTATGAGGAGCTCAACGATCGTGAAGCCTTTTTGTTGTTTTACGTGTTGCCAAGTACGTCGCATAATAGCTCATTATACATAAGCGGTATCAGTCATCAATCGTGTATCTCACGGCAACCCTTTACAAATACCTTGATATCAGATACAATAATTCAGATTATGAAAAGCAACCTACACCCAACCGACTATAGGCCCGTCGTATTTAGCGATGACGTCGCCGGTTTTGCGTTCTTGACTCAGTCAACGGCACAAACCAACGATACAATTACCTGGGAAGATGGTAACGAGTACCCACTTGTGAAGATTCACATCTCCAGTGCTTCTCACCCATTCTTCACTGGCGAAGAGAAGATTATCGACACCGAAGGTCGTGTCGACCGCTTCAAGAACCGCTTCGCTGCCGCTGAAGCCCGCAAGGCTGAACTTGCCAACAAAGCAAAAAAAGCTGCCGCTAACAAAGCAAAGAAAGCTGCTGCAAACTAAGCCGCATCATCTGTATAAAAACCTCCCAACCCGGGAGGTTTTTTTGTTGCAATGAAAAAAGAGGCCTAACGCGCCTCTTCATGACTCTCGTTCGTCCGAACGAAAGCGGCGGCATGGTGAGGCGATGAGCCTCTATAGTGTCCATGCACACAACCGCGGCTGCGGCTGTCCGGGGTGACTGCCCGTTCAGTTAAAGAGCGCTAGCCCCGCCCGACCATCAGCGGCACCTCGACCGAGGAGTGACCGTGCGCGCGCACCGATTGCTCGAAGAAGGGATACAGCTGGTAGGCCTGGATCGTTCGCCGGCAGCGACTGCGGCCGGCCGTACCCGACTCGAGTGTGTCTTCCTTGAGCGGCAGTGCCTCGAGCAGCTCGATGAACGCATCCATGTTGACGACGCGCGACTCGAGCTTGAGCCCAGCGAACTGCAGCTCACCCTTGAGGTAGTGTTGGAGCAGCATGCTGTTGTTCGACACCACCACGAACGAATCATGGACGTTGTACTGGTCGTACATCATCGAAAGACGATTTTCGATGGCGCGGATGGTATCCGGCCGGAAATCGAGCTGCACATAGCTCAGCTCTTCGATGGAAGCCACGTTCACCTCGGCCACCATCACGCACAGCGTGTCGGGCTGGCGCTGGGTGCCCTGGTGGGCGTAAAAGTTCAGGGCCATGACAGCCGTTGACATTCTCGTCTCATTTCTCGGGGATGCCCCGGTCGAATGGTGCACTGAATAGTATCGAAACAGCGGGTCGTACTATCACCTACGGTATGTACGTGATTATAATTAATTATACACTTTTTACATTAATATGTCAATGTTTGCTACACTAGAGAGAACTGGAGGATACGATTTATGGAACCACAACAGACACCGCCACCGGCACCAACACAACGTAAAAAACTTACTCGTAAAACAAAGGCCGCACTGTGGCTCCTTATAGGCCCAACCGTGCTGATCGCCTTCACCTTTTTGGTCTTTGCGATACTCAACATCGCGCTCGGTAACATCCCTCCATCGCTGCCCGAGGCGTGTCAGTCAGCCACGAGTGGTAATGTTTCGACAGCCTGCGAGAATGCACTGATTGGGTTACAATCACCTGCCGAGCAAGTACTCAACGTTATTCTCTTCTTCATCGGCCTTACTGGTATCGTTGCGTGGCTGCCCGGTATTATTATTGGCGCGCTCCTTTTGGCACGAAAGCGAGCGCACTAAGGGCAGACAAACAGGGGTAGCTATGCTATACTTACCTCTGATATGCCTAAAATTGCTCTCAACATTGATGAACTGACGGCCGAGAAAAACAACCTCGACGCTTTTCTGGCACGCCCCGATGCGTACAGTGACCCCGAGTTTTCGAAGAAAAATAAGCGCTTGCTCGAACTTCAAAATATCCTTGAAAAAGCCACCCTTCGCCAAACCCTTGAGGCACAGCTTGTCGAAGCTCGCGAGCTCGCGGCAGGCAGTGATGAACTCGCGGAACTCGCAAAAAGCGAGGTTGCCGAAACCGAAACCCAGCTCGAAACCCTCGAGAGTGATTTATTTGCTATGCTGGCGCCGAAAGACCCGAACGATGATAAAAACGTTATTGTTGAAATTCGGGCCGGAGCTGGGGGTGATGAAGCCAGCCTGTTTGCCGCTGAACTGTACCGTATGTACCTGCGCTACTGCGAAACCCACGACCTTAAAACAGAACTGTTAAGTGAGAGTTCAAACGATACCGGCGGCTACAAAGAAGTTGTCTTTAAAATTAAAGGTGACGCTGCCTATGCCAAGCTCAAGTTCGAGTCGGGCGTCCACCGCGTGCAACGCGTTCCAGCAACCGAAAGCCAGGGCCGTATTCATACCAGTACCGTTACCGTGGCAGTACTCCCTGAAGCTGAAGAAACTGATTTTGAAATTAATCCGGCCGACCTACGTATCGACATCTACCGCGCCTCAGGCCATGGTGGCCAATCTGTTAACACCACTGACTCAGCCGTACGTATTACGCACGTCCCTTCTGGTCTTGTTGTCACCAACCAAGATGAAAAGTCGCAGCTGAAGAATAAGGAAAAAGCTATGAGCGTGCTTCGCTCTCGCCTCCTCCAGCAAAAAATTGACGCCGATAACGCCAAGCTTACCGCCGAGCGCCGTAGTCTGATTGGTTCTGGTGATCGTTCCGAGAAAATCCGTACCTATAACTTCCCTCAAGACCGCATTACCGACCACCGCATCGGCTACAGCCGCTCCGGTATTCCACAAGCCATGGATGGCCGGATTGATGATTTAGTTGAGAATCTACAAGCCTATGAGCGAGAACTCTCCGTTAGTAACAGTCAGTAGCTGGCTTAGTCACGCCAGCCGTCAGCTAACCGCCGCTGGCATTCCTTCAGCACGGCTCGATGCCGAGTTGCTCCTTTCACATACGCTCCGAAAAAATCGAACCTGGCTGCACAGTCATCACGATGATGTACTTAGTGATCGCCACAAAGAAATCGCTCATGCCCGCCTCGACCTTCGTCTTGATCGTGTTCCTGTAGCCTACATTATCGGCCACAAAGAGTTTTATGGGCGGCAGTTCAAGGTAACTACCGCCACGCTCATTCCCCGCCCCGAGACCGAAGACCTTATAGCGCTCATTGCCGAGGCTGTGCCAAAAAATCAGCCCCTTTTGAATGAAGCCCCTCTCCGCCTGGTTGACATCGGTACTGGCTCGGGCATTTTAGGTATCACCGCCAAGCTTGAACACCCCGAACTCGACGTGATGTTGGTGGATATCAGCCGCCATGCACTCAACGTTGCTGAAGCCAATGCTGCACTGCTCCAGGCCGACGTTACCACACGTGTCAGCGATTTACTTGGTGCCTATCCGTTCAACGCCGATATTATTGTTGCCAATCTCCCCTACGTTGATCCTGAATGGGAACGCTCCCCAGAAACCGATCACGAGCCAGCAACCGCCTTGTTTGCCCGTAACAACGGCCTCGCGCTGATTTTTGATCTGTTACCACAAACCAAACAAAAACTCGCTCGTGGCGGCAGTCTTATTCTTGAAGCCGACCCCGAACAGCACGCTGCTATTATAAAGGAAGCCGCATCATACGGCTTACTGCATGTTCAAACAATCGGCTACGGCCTCCTCTTCAATAAAGTAGCCTAGCGCTAGGCTAGATTGCTGTTCCCACGCGGTTGAAAATAACGAGTAGAACGATAAATACACTGAGTGTAAATAAAAGCGGTAATAATACATCAGACATGCGTATTTTCGCATGGTGATAAAACGAGTCATATATCTTGAAAGCGAGAAAACTCAATAGCGTGACGATAATAGTCACCTGAGGAAGCATTAAGGCAGGCACAATCGGGAGTGGATATGCGATTGCCCAGTGGTACGACACCCAACCAATCTCCGCGAGCACTAATCCCCACGCGAGGCCAAGGAATAATGCGTGGGTCTCTTCGTCGTACGAGCTCAGGACATGGCGCGCCGCTGTGTAGCCAATCAGCCACATCCCTATTACTACTGTTGATACCGGCCAGTTGAATGAAATCGTAAACAGTGCGGCGGTTCCAAGAAAGACTGCTGCGGCCGCTTGAATACAGATGTAAACGCGCTTCGAACGCGGTTTAATAAACAGCAGCCACCCAATGTATACCAACGTTATACCTATGAGAAGGAGTAACTCTGTGCTTTCACCCAGTGACAACGTACTGACCGTCGCCATACCAAGCACCAAGGAAATACTAACGATAATATCGACCATATTAGAACGTAAGTTTGCCCACCAATAGCGTGGACGAACCGCAAAAATGCGCCACTTACTGAGGAGTACTAACGAAATAGCAAAGCCAATCGAACCGGTATACCACACCGCCAGCAGCACTGCGATAGCCAGCGCGATATTGAGAACGGTGTAGATAAGCTCGCTAATAAACGAGCGTTTTCCAACAAGTTTAAGTAACTCCATACTTCGCCTATTATAGCACGCTTACCGAGCCATTCTCCTGTTTACTGACCCGAGCTTGTTTGGCCAATGATGATCACGAAATCGGTTTCACCGGTCACGCTCACTGGCGGAGGAGTGGTTTGAATCGTGACATTGTAAAGTTTTTTCAGCTTTTCAGCAGACAGAGGCTTTTCTTTATTTATCTGATAGATCGTCATGGCTGGATATGTCGCCTCTGGGGCGTTAGCAACTTCACCAATTACGAAGCCTTTGGCTTCAAGCTTATCTGCTTCGGTTTGCGCCACGCCAGCGACACCGCTGCCGTTAAATACTGATACATTCGGCTTTTCTTCCATATACGGTTCTTGGGTCAGCATTTTATGAATGTAGGCACGGATTTGGGTATAGACGAAGCGCCCAGCAACCGGTTGCGCAGCACCCGTAAATACAGCCTCCCCTTCTTTATTGAGGTCGATAGATTTTATTTTATCAGCCGGGATGGATTGTCCAAGCTCCATGAGGGTACGGATTTCTTTAGTTTGAATATTCGTACGAAGATTACCACCGAGCGCATCAATAAGTCCTGTAACCGCACCGATATTTGTGAGTGTACCAGCGCTCAATGCCTTATCACGAATCGCCACAAGAATTTTTTGTTGGTTACGCTCACGGTCAAAGTTTGATTGCTCGAAACCATAGGTTGGTGCGATATCACCACGAGCCTGGGCGAGGTAGAGTGCGTGCTCAGCATCAAGGACCGCCGGACCGTTCGGGTAATCAATGAAGTGCCCATTTGGTGGACAGGTCTTTTTACGTGCGGCGAGGTTTGCACCACACTTCCAGTCGAAGTTACTGTCCATTTGACCACGAGGGTCACGACTTTCGATATTTACCGTAATGCTCCCGCCGATTGCATTTACTACGTCGCGCATTACGGTATAGTTCACATGTACGCCGTATTGAATATCGAGGCCAACGATATCGCCAATCAGTGCTTGGGTCTTCGCCAAACGATTTTGCTCGGCGGCGTCATCTTCACCTCGATCGGAACAGCTGAAGTATTCGTTTATCTTCCCTGAATAGCCTTGTATACAGGCTTGTCCGAATTGAACCTCAAGATCGCGAGGGATACTAAAGGTATATGCATCCTTTGTCGTCTGGTTGATACTCAGAATCATGATTGAGTCGGTCAAATCCGCACCTTGGTGCCCGGGGTCGTCCTCTGATGTACCGACAATCAAGAAATTACTTCGTCCATATTCATCCTGCTTGAGGGGTTCATGTTGGACAACATCAAAAATGTTACCTTGCAATACGTTTCCACCAGCATTCACCGTTTTATACACCAGATAGCCAATTCCGAGTACTACCAGGGCAATCGCCAGCCACATAATACCGAATAGAATGCGTCGTCGAATACGTTGGGTGCGGGTACGTGCCTCACGCTTTATACGACGACGTTCGCGGCGTGAAATTTTGCGCTTTGGTGTATCAAGATCGTCAATTTCATTCAGCGATGCGGCAATATCGGAACGAGCATGCGATGATACTTCGCTTTGGCGGCCAATAGTACGACCAGGACGAGCTACCCCGACCGCGTCGGTGTTAGTAAGGTCATTTTCGCTCTTTAACTCTTTCCGAGTGGCGGGTCGTGATGCGCTGTTTAATACACGCCCCCTTTGGTGGTGTTGGCCGAGTTCGCTACCGGCACGACGGGGAATAAACCCGTCCATTGAGGAGTTTTTCTTATTCATATTACTTGTACTTATTATACGCGATCTCCCTATTAAATGAAGTGTTTCGGCGTATTTCGGTAGCGTTTCCCGCCTCGACACCGTATAATAAGTCGAGTTCATGGAAGCATCTTTTTTCACTCGACACCCTGTTTTAAAAGACCTATTTAGTCTGAGTGTCTTCGTCGTCTGTGTCCTTATTGGTACGCTCCTCATTAACAGCTTTGTGTTTCGCAGCTACAACGTGGTGGGGCCAAGCATGGAAACCACCCTCTACACTGGTGACCGCCTTATCGTAAACCGCCTTCCCGTCACCTGGGCCGCACTTCAAGGTAAAAGCTACATCCCAGAACGTGGGCAAGTTATTGTCTTTAAAAACCCTCGTTTTCACCAAGGTGTCGAAGATGAATATATCGTCAAGCGCGTTATCGCTTTCCCTGGTGAGCGTGTGGTACTGAAGGATGGAAAGTATACCGTCTACAACGCGGAGTACGTCGCTGGCTTCAACCCAGACGATACAAATAACGGCGAACCGGGGTCTCCTACCACAGGTGAAGTCGACACGACCGTGCCAGAAGGTGAACTCTTCGTCTCCGGTGACCACCGCCAAGGCAATTTCTCATTCGATTCTCGTAACGGCCTTGGCACCATCCCCTTCTTCGATGTCATTGGCCCAGTTGAATACCGAATATTTCCATTCAATAAAATACGTTCGTTTTAAAAATCCCTCAGCGATATGAGGGATTTTTTAATTACCGAGTAGCTTTTGGATGCGTTCAAGATCAGCTGGATCTTTAAAGCCAATCGCAATTGTACCAGCTCCGCGAGCATTCGTACGAATGGTGACTTTCGTGTCGAGTCGACGTTTCAGTGCTTCAACCTTTGCTTCAAGCTGCTGCGCCACCTCTGTCGCAGCACCATCGTCGGCTGTTACCGTTTCTTCCTGGGCCTTCTTTAAGTTCACAATATATTGCTCTACTTTACGCGCACTCCACCCCTCGGCAATAATTCGTGGTACCAACTTAATAATGACATCAGGTGCGTGCCCAACTAATGGGCGCGCTTGCCCCTCACTCAGTTGCCCTTCGGCGATCAAGGCCACTACTTCTTTTGGCAACTTCAACAGGCGCATGGTGTTAATCACGGCTGAGGTCGATTTTTGGACACGTTTGGCTATGGCATCGTTTGTTAGGTTGAACTGATCACGCAATTTCGCATAGGCAACGGCCGTTTCAATGGAGTTAAGGTCACGACGTTGAATATTTTCAATCAGCGAAACCTCGAGCTGATTTTGATCGGTCATCGAGCGGATAATTGCTGGAATTTCGGTTAAGCCGGCTTGCTTTGATGCTCGGTAACGACGTTCGCCGGCAACGATTTGATACCCGCCGTCTTTTGGCACCACAATAATAGGCTGAATCACCCCGTACTCTTTAATTGAGGCTGCCAGTTCATCAAGCGCCTCTTGCTCAAACTGACGACGCGGTTGGTCGGGATTAGCATCAATCTTCGCGATGGGCAGCGTTTTCTCAGTACTTACCTTTTCGTCTTGTTGCGCCGTTGGGTCAAAGGGACTGTTTGGGTCAAAGCTATCATCAATTAAATCAGTAGGAATGAGCGAGTCAAAGCCACGTCCGAGACCCTTTTTTGCTGTACTCATACTGTTGCTCCAACCGGTGTTTCAACTCGCTCAACCACTTCTTTTGCCAATGCTTTGTAGGCCCTAGCACCCTTTGAAAACTTATCATACACCCCAATTGGTAAACCGTGGCTTGGCGCTTCGGCGAGGCGAATATTACGCGGAATAGTAGATTCGAATACCTTACCTGGGAAATGCCGCTTAATCTCGGCATGCACCTGGCTGCTCAGCGTCGTTCGGCTATCAAGCATGGTTGGAAGCACGCCCAATAGTTCGAGCGAAGGGTTCATACCCTTACGAACAAGCTTCATAGTTTCCAAAAGTTGCCCGAGCCCTTCTAGCGCATAGAATTCCGCCTGCACCGGTAGCAGCACATAGCGAGCGGCAATTAAACCGTTCACCGTTAGTAAGCTCAAACTCGGAGGGCTATCGATAATTATATAGTCGTACTGCTCATTGACCGTGTCGATTGCAAGCTTCAGCCGTGAGAACCGTCGTTCTACCTGCGCTAATTCAGCTTCAGTATTCGCCAGAATTGATGTGGTCGGCGCCAGCCATAGTTGTTTGTGTTCGGTAGGAACAATCACCTGCTCGAGCGATTGTTCTCCCTTGATAACTTCGGTCATCGTACCAGTGAGTCCGGTTTTATCAATACCCAGGCCACTCGTGGCGTTACCTTGTGGGTCAAAATCAATTAGCAGTGTACGCTTGCCTGCTTTTGCCAAAAAGTAGGCCACATTGATAGACGTGGTCGTTTTTCCCACGCCACCTTTTTGATTGGTAATTGCGATTGTTATTGCCACTGTCTGTTTCTTCCCTATCTAGTTCCATTGTAGCATGAGAGGTTTGAAGTTGGGTACTTATTGTGCTTTTGTATCAGGCACATCAAAGCTCCAGCGACGGTTCCAGGTTTGGCCGTCAAAGCTCGTTACGACCGATTTGCAAACATTCATTTGTAAGCTCGTTAGTGCCGGATCAGATTGCATCGTCGCCTCTTGTATTGTCTGCGTATTTGACGCATAAAAGATCAGTTTTTTACCAAGCGCTTCCGCGATCCCACCCATAGAAGTTGCTTTAATAATTGGTGCCACCGAAACAATATATAGTACCGATCCATCGGGCGGTGAACAAAACACATACGATTTAGCAGTCGTGTCATTCGTCGTGTTATATCGAGTCGCCGCATAAAGGCCCGACCGCCGCAGTACCGTCTCCATTTCTGGCATTGGATTCGAAGCACTGTTGTTCAAAATCGGAGGATACTGACCTTCAGTCACTTTATACGCTTCCACTTGTTTCGCAAGTACATTCAAATCTGCCCGGACCGTCGCCTCGGTCGCTCGAGAACTAACCCCTGTATATGAAACAACCGCAACTGCAGCTAGAATCGCAATCACCACAATAACAACAAGTAACTCAACGATCGTAAAGCCCCGCCTTGAGGTAGTACTACTGCGCATCTGCGTCCTTC
>JBIIRX010000008.1:0-18430 GCA_044341315.1 Saccharimonadales bacterium (SeqCode) | reverse complement strand
TTGGGACATTCTCTCAGCTGAAACCGCTTGGCGAGCAGTGGGTGTGTACTTCTTACTTGCTGGTGCAGTCTTTACTTTAATAGGGCTCCTCCGACTCCGCGTTGCCCATCAGGTAACACAAATTGCACTCTATTCTACCATTGGGTTCTTTAGTGCCGCCGTCATAACACTTATTCCATGGGTACTGAACGTATTTGCACCGCTCGATCCACTCTACTTCCGTGTTATCGCCGCCCTCTCAATCCTCACTACCACAGCGTTCATTATCACTGTCATAATTCGCTCGATTGCATTAGCGCAAAACGAGAGCCTCAAACTCACGCAGCCAACGTCCCACCCAACAACTGGCAGCTTGCTCGCGATTTACATTACGGTAGGGGTACTCACTGCTATGGTGTGGTGTGGTGGATTTGCCGGATTCATCGTCAGTGCTGTTCAAAGCTCATCGCCAGCCAGCGCTCCATACGACGACGAACGCTATTACTAGCACACATAATATATGAAACAATTCCTTGCCGTTCTAGCGAATACGCTCATTGCGAATGTTACCACGAGTTTCCTATGGTTTGGACTTACTTTTTGGGCCTATCTTGAAACACGTTCAGTGGTTGCTACGGCGGTTATTGGTGGTGCGTATATGCTCTTTGTGTCAATCTCAAGCCTATTTTTCGGTACACTGGTCGACCAGCATCGTAAGAAAACAGTCATGGTATGGTCTGGGGTGTTCACGCTTTTATGCTATGGGCTTGCGGGCGGTCTGTTTCTTCTCTTTACAGAACCGGGAGTAGCGAACCTCGGAGCGCCTGGATTTTGGCTCTTTGCCTCAATTATTTTGCTTGGCTCAGTCGTCGAAAATATGCGTAATATAGCGCTCTCAACAACGGTCACATTATTGGTTCCGAAAGACAAGCACGCCAACGCAAATGGGCTTGTTGGAAGTGTCCAAGGAATTGGCTTCCTGGTAACGTCTGTTTTTAGTGGCCTTGCTATTGGGTTTCTTGGTATTGGATGGACGCTTGCAATTGCCATAACTTTGACACTCATCGCGACGCTGCATCTTATATTCTTTGTAGCAATTCCTGAAAAAGAAATTGCTCATGACCCCGAACTTGTCAATAAAAAAATTGATATTAAGGGGAGCCTTGCCGCAATTAGGGCAGTTCCGGGGCTCATTGGCCTCATCCTCTTTAGTACATTCAATAACTTCATCGGCGGCGTCTATATGGCATTAATGGATCCGTATGGCCTGACACTCTTTCCAGTACAAATCTGGGGAGTTGTACTGGGTGTCACCAGCTGCGGGTTTATTATTGGAGGCCTCGTTATTGCGAAGAAAGGTCTTGGCAAGAAACCCCTGCGCGCTTTGCTGATTGCAAATATCATTATGGCAACAATTGGTATGCTGTTCACTATTCGTGAATTTTGGCTATTATACGTCGTTGGTATCTTCCTGTATATGTGCCTTATTCCAATTATTGAAGCGACTGAACAGACAATTATTCAGCGGGTTGTGCCGTTGAAGCGTCAGGGTCGTGTTTTTGGGTTTGCCCAAAGCGCCGAAACCGCTGCATCACCAATCGTAGCATTCCTCATCGGTCCGATTGCGGAGTTCATTATTATTCCATATATGGATAGTACGTCTGGGAAAGAGTCGCTTGGCTGGCTCCTAGGGGGTGGCGATGCGCGCGGGATAGCACTTGTCTTCCTTATTGCAGGGCTCATCATGTTGGTGGTCGCTATATTGGCATTTTATAGCAAATCATACCGAATTCTCAGCAATTTCTATGCAAAAGCATGATAAAAATAGAGTAACGAGTTATAACACCACAAGATAGGACATACATGACCAATACGGAAACTACTCCTCAAGCTCCCAGGGAGCCGGAACAAACACTGCAACCATATCAAGTACCACCCCCTACCTCACCCATAGAGGCGCCTCGTCAACAAAAGAAGCATCGAAGCGTTGCAATCAGTATCATTATCGTGGTAAGCGTTCTCGGTCTACTTGGGCTTGGAATCGGTGGAGGTATGGTACTTCAATCTACCTTAAAACCATCGTCATCGACGTCACTTTTAAGTGGTACTGACGGTAATACGACTATTACACAGGAAGAAAGTTCAATTGCTGCTGTAGCTGAAAAGGTCAACCCAAGCGTGGTGTCGATTATTGGCGTTACACAGTCTCAGGGCTATTACCGAACTCAAACCGGTGAATCAGCTGGAACTGGCATTATTGTGAGTAAAGATGGCTATGTTCTTACAAATAATCACGTGATTGAGCGCACCACTGACCTCACTGTTGTCGATAGCAACGGCGCCCGCTACACCAATGTACGTGTTGTAGGTCGTGACCCACTCAACGATATTGCCTTTCTCAAAATCACATCAGACACAACCTTTACACCGGCCGAGCTTGGGAATAGCTCAACTCTTCGCACCGGGCAGCAAGTTGTCGCTATTGGAAATGCACTTGGCCAATACAGCAACACCGTCACAAGTGGTATCGTCTCTGGGACGGGGCGCCCAATCACCGCCTCAGGTGGTAACGGCCAAACCGAATCACTCACCGACCTTATTCAGACGGATGCCTCCATCAACCCCGGTAATTCTGGTGGGCCGCTCGTTAACATGGCCGGGCAAGTGATTGGTATTAATACAGCCATTGTTGAAGATGCCAACGGTATTGGCTTTGCCATTCCAATTAATGCAACAAAGGGAATTCTTAAAGGTGTCCTTGAAAATGGAAAGGTGTCTCGGGCCTACCTCGGTGTCAACTACCTATCTATCACCCCCGATGTTGCAAACGAATATAAGCTTCCTGTGAAGCAAGGTGCCTATGTGTACGCTAGTGGCAATAGCAATCCCGTTGCCGCCGACAGCCCAGCAGCCAAAGCGGGCCTACAAAACGGGGATATTATTACCAAAGTTGGTACCGTAGAGATTGGTAAGGCGGGAAGCCTGGCAAGTGTGATTGGTGAATACCAACCAAGTGACACCGTTACCATCACCTATCTGCGCGGCAACGAGAGCCGTACTACCGATGTGACTTTTACGGCATTTAGCCAGTAGTTCAGCCTCCAAACAGGCGTATAATGGGAGCACATGTATCAGCGCGCTCCGAAGTCACCAGAGACTGTCAGTACATCCTCTCATCCCGAGCTTAGCTTCGCTGAGCAGCAACGCTTGGCGAAGCGACACAAG
This sequence comes from Saccharimonadales bacterium (SeqCode), assembly GCA_044341315.1. Classification (GTDB taxonomy): domain Bacteria; phylum Patescibacteriota; class Saccharimonadia; order Saccharimonadales; family Saccharimonadaceae; genus Microsaccharimonas. Next base: position 15,226 of record JBIIRX010000008.1, on the reverse strand, counting down.
CTCCTCGCAACCATCGCCCTTATCCTCACGCCACCAGCTGCGCTGTCGACCTATCATGCAACTGATGTATCAATAAATATAGCCCGCGAAAAAGCTGCGATCATTTCAATTGAAACCCAACCACCAACTGGTCTTGAATACGGCGGACCAACTGCCACGTTTGTTGATGGCTACGGCTCGATGAATGCCACCTACCTCGCTAGAAAATTTGGCACTGCAGTTCAGCGCATTACCGAGGGGCCTGTCCAATCAGTAAACTTTAGTGACGCTCCTATCGACGCAGGTGCATTAGCTAAGCGCATCGTCATGAATGCGACGATACACGAAACCGACAAGAAGTCGTTTTATGGTTTTAGCGCCGGAGGCATTCTTGCAACCGAAGCTGCTGAGAAAATAATTACTGACGAAACAAACCAAGTACAAGTCGAGACGCTATTGCTCGCGGCCACCCCAAGTGGCCCAGAAAGCCTACGAGAGGGTCAGGTTGAAAATATCCAAGCGCTTAATTTTCTTGTTGATAGCGTACCGGAGGGAGCGCACTCATCAATGGTGACTATGGCCATTAAAATGGCTGCCGATCATGACCAGTATGCGAATGGTGGCCCTGCTGCTTTTTTCAAAGTCTGGCAATCGAACCTCAAAGAAATAAAGGAACGGTCTGAGCCTGGCGCCCGTCAACTTGATGACCAAACCGTTGCCATTATGAATGCGAATTTCGAGCAGTACTTTGCCAACATTGCGGGAATGCGGGGAAAGAAGCAAATGCCTGTCGTTGTCTACTTAGCGGCGGCCGACCCGAATGCCGACACAACCGTTGATAACGATGAGGCCTCAAAGCGTATTTGCGAGGCCGCTCGAAAACATGGTATTCGATGTGTCATTTTGAAAGTGCCAGGAGCGGTGCACTCAATATATGCAATTGACCCTGCTTCGTATGAGCAGGCACTCCTTGACGGTAAGCGCATCATCGACCCACTCGTAACTGAAGAACGCATTTCCTACATGAACGCGCAGTTACCAGCAACACCGTATATTACTTCGTATCGCCCTCAATAGAAATTTTTGGCAGGATTTTATCAAGCCATTTCGGCATCCACCAGGCAGCTTTTCCAAGCACCGACATGACAATCGGCACGAGTACCATACGCACAATAAAGGCATCCACGAGCACCCCGAGCGCCAATGCAAAGCCAATCGATTGGATCGTAGCGTCATGGTTGGCAATAAAGCCAGCAAAGACCGACACCATAATTAATGCTGCTGCTACCACCACCCTGCTTCCGATTGCAAAGCCATCGACAACCGCTCGCTTAGCGTCATTGGTATAGTGGAAGGCCTCTTGCATGCCAGATACGAGGAAGAACTCGTAGTCCATTGCCAGGCCAAACAGAATTCCAGTGGCGATTATAGGAATGAAGCTCACAATTGGCGCCGGTGCATCAGTTATACCGAACCAACCCCATTGGAAGACCGCAACCATCGCACCGAACATTGCCAGAACTGACAACAAGAATCCTAGCGTGGCTTTGAGTGGGATCAGAATCGAGCGGAAAGCGATCATCAAAATAAGGAACGAAAGCCCCACTACTACCGCGAGGTACACCGGCAGTGCGTCGGCAAGTTTTTTATTGATATCAATTTGAATTGCGGTGGTTCCAGTAACGCCTTCAATAGTTGTAGAACCTGACACGAGCGTCGATTGCACCGACTGGTCGCGCAAGCGCGAAACCAGGTCAATGGTTGCTTGGTCTGAAGGACCAGTCGTAGGAGTTACCTGGATTGCGCCCTTGCCAGTCTCATTTATTAGTGCCGCTTGAGCGGTATCGACCCCATCAAGCTTCGCAACATTTTCAGCAATTTTTTGAAGTGGATACAACGGTGTGTACTGAGCGATTTGCGCCTGGATTGCCTGTTGCGCCTGTGCTTGCTGCTGTGGGGTTGCAGCCATTTGAAGCTGTTCAATCGTTATACCCCTCTCCGTCGCCAAAGCGAGCGCCTGCGCGGCAGCTGCCTCTTGAACTTGCTGAGCCACAATTGCCCTTTCTTCATCAGTTGGCGTCGGTACATTGTCAACCAATAGAATCATTGGCGCGTTATAGCCCGGACCGAAGCCTTGAACGAGTAGATCATAGGCTTTGCGTTGAGAAGTTTGAGGGGCGGCAACTTCATCGGTTGGCAAGCCAAGGCGCAAGCCCGTCACTGGCCAAGCAAGCACGGCGATAATAGCGAGCGAAGACACCAGCGTCACAACGCGGTGGCGGGTAATAAATCCACCCAAACGATACCAGATTGTTCGTCGACTGACGTCTTCGTGGTGGATAATACCTTTCTTCTGCTGAGCGAGGGCTGCGTTGCGTGCTCGGCGACCGAAAAGGCGCATTCTGAAAATACCAAGCAAGGCGGGAATGAGTGTTACCGCAATAAGCGCAGCGATCGCAACCGTCGCGGCCGCTGCCAGACCCATAGTCGTCATGAAGGGAATTTGTACCACAGAGAGTGCGGAGAGGGCGATTACTACCGTCAGCGCGGCAAAGATCACAGCGTTCCCAGCGGTCGACAGTGCCTTCGCGACAGCCACTTCCATTGTGTAGCCGTCAAGGACATACGTACGGTAGCGGTTAATAATAAAGAGTGAGTAATCAATACCAACAGCAAGACCGAGCATGACTGCCAACGCGGGCACGGTATTCGACACCTCAATTACAGTACTCAATGAAAACAGCCCAAGCATGCTGACACCTACTGCAATCAGCGCCGTCACGAGTGGCATACCAGCAGCAATTAGTGAGCCGAGCGTGACGACGAGCACAACAAGTGCAAGAATAAGGCCGACAATCTCCCCGACTCCAATAATCTCGCCAAGTTCTTGACGAACAAGGTCACCGCCAGCCTCAATCGTCAGGCCGGTTTCCTCACGAGTTGTTTCCATTTGGTCACGTACGGCTTCAATTGTTGTCGCGCTAATAAAATTAACACCCTCGGCACTCTTCATTTGCACCGTGATAAAGCCAATAGTGCCATCTTTTGAGATAGCGCCGGGGAGCTGGTATGGACTGACTGTTCTCGTCACACCATCGACCGATGCAATAGACTCTGTTAAGGCAGTAATCTGCGGTTGGTAATCGGCAATTGTTTTACCTTCGGGAGCTTGGATCACTACCCGAGCCGATTGCGCCCCGGTATCTGGAAACTCATTATTAAACACTTCAAGTGTTTTTTGCGCTTGTGTCCCAGGAATAGATATGTCACTTGAGGTATTAAAGCCTACCTGTGAAACCACACCCCCAAGAACGATAATGACAAGTGCCCAAAACCCTACTACCCACCATTTCAGCTTAAACATTAGCTCACCCAGACGGCGCAATCCGTTTGTCATACAATCTCCCTATTAGTTCTGTATCTATTGTACCCTACGACCATGCGCAAGCTGTGCAATAACGCCAAAAATAAGCGCGTATACTAACAAAGCAATGAGCGCCGTCCAGTCGAAAACGCTCTGCGTGACCGCTGAAGGTCCACGAACAATAGTGACGTCTTGGCCAAATAGACCAGCAAACGGCTGCACTAAAGGGCTACTCCATGCATAGACAAAACTAGCAATCATATTATCAGGATCAGCTCCAAACAAACGGAATATAAAACGGAGCCCAATTAGTGCTGAAATTACACCGCCTATTGCATACAAAATTCTAGCAATCATACTCATCTCCTTATTTCTCTTTAGATAATACTCTTAGTATACGTTCTCTTCGCTCTTTTGAGAGTATCTACTCTTTTGTCTTGCGCTTCGACAAGCCGTTTTTTCGTACAATCCGTACGATCTGCAAAACAATCGGGATGAATTGCAGAGCGAGTAGTATTTTCGATGTTCTCTTTGCCATTTGTATCCTTTCTTAAAATGCACTAATACTAGTTTGAATATTGTGACTATGTGTCGAAATTATAATAGAAACGGCGAAAGATAGTTGTAACTTTTATCACAAAATCTGCACACGAAAAGAGCCCGCACCTTCAGCGGACGAATAGCTCTGGCTTTTCTTCTTTGAAGAGGTCCAGGTGTTAGAAACCCATGAAGCGATACCAAAGAAAAAACCGCCGATATGGCGGTTCTTTCTTTGGTGCGGGTACAGGGACTCTAACCCTGGACCTCTTCCTTGGCAAGGAAGCGCTCTAACAGCTGAGCTACACCCGCATACCTGAGAAATTATACTTGATAGGGGTGATTATTTCAACTAGTGGCGGGTTATAATGTCATTGCCGAGCGGAAACCGAAGCGAGAGTCGGTATTGGTGCTTGTCCCGGTGTTTAGCTGAAGGGTTAATATTCCCACACTGTTGGTTTGGTTGTAGGCACCGCCGCGAAGGTAGGCTGCGGTAATATTATTTGAATAGTATGAGTAAAGCTTACCAATGCCCTGCACCTCAGACCAGTTGGCTGCAGCTGCTGATACGGCACCTGGTCGTGAATTGGCGGGAATTCCCCTTAACTCAAGTGAGCCAATATTCCAGTTATTCCATGAGGCACTCGACTGCGTTGACACCCCCGGGTGGTTGCCGGGTGTAACGCTTCCGGTGGTATACTCACCAATATTCCCCGCCAGATCCCAAATAACTTGCCCGTTAGTGAGCGTAAAGGTACGGCGTTGGGTACTTCCAGCCGTGTTCCCGGTCAGATGATAGCCACTGGCATCGTCGGTCGATGCCTCAAGTGCGTTCGTAGGCGAGTTATCGGAGTGGCCGGTGTAGAGCGACCCTGATCCAACGGTGCCACTCACCCAATTTGAAGGGACAGATATAATATTAGCTGCGAGGGTCATCCACTCGGCTTCGGTGACTAAATGACACGTCGGGCAGGCGGTTTGGGCGCGCGAAACAGCATTAAACTGACTCATTGAAACCCAGAGGGTGCCAGTAGGCTGGCTCGTCGCTACGCCGTTGACGTTCCTCGCTTCATATTTCATGACGCAAAAATCGGTTGTCCCAAAGCTACTATTGCCTGGAACCGTAATGAACCCAGCTGGGCAAGTACCGGTTTCAGTAGGAACTGATGCGTATTGCCCGCGACTTGTGGTTGAGGCGACTTGCCTATTTGATACCGATTTATATTTCAGCGTAAAAGCGGTTGTGGTAGTCGTATAGGCAAACACATCTGGTCCGTTCGTTGAGGTCATGTCACCACAAATAATGGAATTTGTAACGCCAGTGGCGGCCTGCGGTGCCTTGAGGGAAGGCTTATCAACACCAGGCAGCAATGCCACAACAGTATCGGCGGTATCGGTCATTTGCGCACAGGTTGGGTAGGCACCGTTTTTTTGATAATACTTCTCAAGCGCCTCACTAATGGTAGCTACTTTAGTTTTACGGTCGGAGTCATTCGAGTTGTTAACGATGACGTTATAGCCGACGATGCTAATCGAAGCCAGAATAGTAATGACCACCACAATAACCACCAGCTCTACTAACGTAAAGCCACGACTTTTTTTGTGTAATGAACGAAGCGTACTCATCTGTGGAGCATTATACTGCTTACGTTTAAGGTGGTCAATCGAGCGAAACCAGGCCCGCATCCACCAATGATCGCAAATGGTACATCCCCTCACCTTCGGCTTTATAGTTCCAGTAGGCACTCGCGATCGCTGGGTGGTACGTCTTTTGTTGACGCTGGATAGTATCAGCTAACATACGCCAATGCGAGGCCTTCGGTACACGGTTGAACATTGGCTGCGGCAGCACCGATCCCCACTCTCCCACGAGTACCGGTTGGGCTAAACGGCACACTCGAATGGTGGTGCTATAGAGCCATCCTCGGACTGCGTCATATGTTTTAGGTGTAAGCCCCGAAAGCCAGCGGCTGAATATCAAGTAGAAATGACTATCCATCACCACCGGATAGCCTTTGCGCGCATGCAACACTCCGCTCATTAGTGGAGGTACGAAGCCGTCATGGAAGACGGTATAGGTACCCTTATTGAGAATGGCTCGAAGCCGGTTATAGGCGGTGCGGTAATACCAGAGGAGCTTGAAATAATTACCCATAACTTTTGGTTCATTCATAACTTGAATCCCCCACAGAGCCGGGCTGTCTTTATATCGCCGAGCTAACTCTTCAAGAGTTGTGAGTGTTTCAAAACGATAGCGCCACCAATCTACTGAACCTTTTTTGCCACTATGCATCGCTCCATTTTGTGAGCCCTTCACAGCGTGCAGGTCGAGTAATATCGAAATGTCATACTTTTCCGCCATTTTAAATGCCCCGTCGAGCGTATTCTTGGCGTTCATAAATGGACCATCATCTTTTAACGCCCAATACCCCACCGGTAGCCGCACAAACGAAATATTGTGTGCTGCTAGCCACTGCCAATCAGCTTCCGTCATGAACGTTTTACGATGCTCTGCAATTCGCGATTTTGCATCTTTGAGGCGCATAAACCCGTACTCATCGTCCGCTTCGCTGCCCGCAAAAAGCGACGGTGTCATCCATCGTTCAAGTACCAGCCAGCCTCCGAGGTTTACTCCATTCATCCTTATAGTATACGACGTACAAAAAAGAAAACACCCCAGCGAACTGAGATGGTTTCTTTGGTGGCTCCTCCCTGATTTGTACTGGGGACGGAGCCTTCAGCGACAGTTATGCGCTCTTCAGAGCCTTGTACATCAAAAAAAGAAAACACCCCAGCGAACTGAGATGGTTTCTTTGGTGGCTCCTCCCAGACTCGAACTGGGGACACAAGGCTCTTCAGGCCTCTGCTCTACCAACTGAGCTAAAGAGCCACATTGGCAAAATTGTAACCTGAACTATTGTACGTCACAGGGGCGATTTTTACAAGCTGGCTCGCCGCACATATTGACTTTTTTAATAATTTAGTGTATAATGCAAATTAATCGCACATTTCAGTTCACGGAAGGGATATCCATGAGCAAGACGGAGAACACCCGCCCCATCAAGGTGGTCGAAGCCGATCCGACAACCCCGCATTTCACGCGCGCCAACGGTACGACCGTTCACCTCGTCGCTGGCGTCAACTCGGAGAAGCGCTACGGCAAGTCCAAGCGTAAGCGCTCCCAGCGAGTGGTTCGCCAGCACATGCGCCACTACCTGACGAACGCGGTGCGTCTGGCACACGACCCCGATCTCATCGACTTCCCGCCCATCCGCGCCATGTACCGCTCCGTCGGTCGACGCGCCTGACACCACGTGCGATTGCCCGAGCCCACCAGCTCGGGCAATTTGCTTTATTGGCTATTTCTTATTCAACCCGTCGCCAATCTTCTGCACAGCGTCGATAAGCTCGATCGGGAAAAGCAGTGTCGTCTTCTGACTCGGCTCGGTACTAATACGTTCAATAGTGTTAAGCGTTCGCAGGTTCAAGGCACCTGGTGTACTTGAAATAATACGCGCTGCCTCGGCAAGTGTCTCTGCAGCAGCCTTCTCACCTTCGGCGTTAATAATGTTACTGCGGCGTTCACGCTCGGCTTCTGCCTGCTTCGCCATAGCTCTTTTCATGTCGCTTGGTAGTTCGATGTTTTGAATTTTAACGTTTTCAACGTCAATCCCCCACTGTGAAGTTTGCGCGTCAACAATTTCTTTAATTTTTCCAGCGGCCTCTTCACGCTTTGAAAGCAGCTCATCAAGTTCGAAATTGCCGGTAATATCACGGAGAGCAGCTTGGGCAAACTGGCTGGTAGCATACACGTAATTCGTTGTTTCAAGCACCGCTTTGGCTGGGTCAAGGACACGGAAGTAGACGACTGCGTCTACGCCTGCGGTAACGTTATCGCGGGTAATAACTTCCTGCTTCGGAACATCAATCGGCGTCGACCGCACATCGACACGTATCATCTTTTGGAAGATAGGAATAACAATCCGTAGTCCGGGCTGTCGAACACTGGTAAATTTACCGAGTGTGAGTACCACACCTCGTTGATATTGATTTATAACTTTTAAGCCGCTCAAGACGAACAGCACAACGACGATAATGATGAACCAGAATAAGAAATCCATGTACCTCTCCTTTTATAGTACTAGTGTACCAGAATTAGACACCGTAACGCCAGGCACCATTCGAGAAACCCCAGAGCGGGTTGTAGCCTGTCATTCCAGCAGGGCTCAATACCTGGTCGCACGTCGTAGCTGCAGTGCTTGTCCACTGGACATCATACGAGCGAACGGCACCTGTTGATGAACTAATGCGAAACGCGTTATATGACTTTGATCGTGCCGCTAAACCAAATTCCTTTCCATCGCCGCTTCGACAATAGAGAAAGTTATTTGCACCATTTCCATAGGGTGAAGTAGAGATCTTTACCCCTTTAGATTGTAGCAACGTATTCACATCGGTCACACTGGAAACCACATACGTATCCGTACCGTTCGTCAGCCGGTCAGATTCAATCGCCTTGTACACATCAATTAAATCCTTTTGAATTGAAGCGTCGTAGGCTTGGTTTTGGACACTTCGGTAGGACACAATTGTAATCGTTGCAAGAATAGCAATCACCACTACGACTATCAGTAGCTCAACAATTGTAAAGCCGTTAACGGTATGTTGCTTGCCCATTTTTACCACTATACCATAAGCGGTTCGCACTTAGGAACATCCAGGATATACTAGCTATATGGAAGGTGAAACAAGAGTCCCATTAGCCGAACGTATGCGGCCGCAAACACTCGATGAAGTGATCGGTCAAACACATCTACTTGGCAATAAGGAGATTCTTCGCCAAATCGTCGCCAAACGAGAGCCAGTGAGCCTCATTTTATGGGGGCCGCCAGGGAGTGGGAAGACCACACTTGCTCGGGTGATAGCTCGTGAGGTCGATGCTGAATTTATTGAGCTTTCGGCCGTCACAAGTGGTAAAAAAGATGTTGAAAAAGTCATCGAGCATGCCCGCCAAAATTGGAATTTGCACCTACGGACAATCTTGTTCGTTGATGAAATCCATCGTTTTAACAAAGCGCAGCAAGATGCGTTTCTTCCCCACGTCGAATCGGGGCTTATTACGTTAATTGGTGCTACCACCGAGAATCCTAGTTTCGAAGTGATCACCCCACTCCTTAGTCGTACGCGTGTACTCGTGCTCGAGCCACTCAGCAAAGAAGCCATCATTACAATTCTGAAGCGTGCTGTTACTGATCAAAAAGCCACCAAACGAGTAACCGACGATGCACTCGACTATATCGCCGAGCTTTCTGGTGGCGATGCTCGCGTGGCCTTAGGGAACCTTGAACTTGCCCTCAACCTCAGCAAGAAAGTAACTATCAAAACGGTCAAAACGGCTGCCCAAAAACGACTGCCGGGCTATGACAAAAAAGGTGATATGCACTATAACGTCATTTCCGCATTCATAAAAAGCATGCGCGGCAGTAACGTTGACGCTACGCTCTATTACCTCGCCCGCATGATCGATGCTGGAGAAGATCCGAAGTTTATTGCTCGGCGCATGGTAATTTTTGCAAGTGAAGACATTGGGCTGGCCGGTAACGGTGCACTTGGTATGGCACTTCAGGCCTTTCAGGCCGTCGAGCGTGTCGGTATGCCAGAATCGAATTATATTTTATTCCATGTCGCTACTGCGCTTGCGAAATCAGAAAAGTCGCGTCGCACCACCGATGCTATGCACCGCGCCCAACAACTCGCCAAACAGTACCCCGACGCACCTGTTCCGCTGCAGCTGCGTAACGCACCCACTAAGCTCATGGAAGACTTAGGCTATGCAAAAGACTATAAATGGGAGGCGGATTTTAAACACAGCAAAGGCTTTTTACCGAATGAGCTAAAAGATGAGAAGATTTTTTAACGCGGAGGGATAAATTCACTTTTCAACGCCTCATACACCCCATTCGTCCAACCAAATCCATCCTGGAGTACGTATTCCCCACCTCCACCAAGGCCATCATCGCTCTCAACGTTATACTTCTCGACAAACTTACCCGACTCCGCGTACACACGTTCGTTCAACGCACACCAGCGCTCGGCAATTTCGTTTGCTAAGTAATCGTGTCCATATTGTTTCAAGCCCTGAATCGCGACCCACTGTAATGGCGCCCAGCCATTCGGCGCATCCCATTGTTGGCCATTATCGACTAACGTCGTTACCAATCCACCTGGCTGCAGGAAATCTTTTCGTAGAATGTCAGCCACTGCATCGGCTTGTTTTTGGGTGGCAATTCCGACAAAGAGAGGGAAGACTCCCGCCAAACTCTGTACGGATGTAAAAGCACCATGGTGGAAATTGTAATCTTTGTAATAGCCAGCTGCTTCATCCCATAAGTATTCCTGAATCGCCTCAGCCCGGGCTTTAGCTCGTTTGCGAAACATCCGTGATTGAGCTAAATTGAATGACGCTTTATACCCATCAGCGATAGTAAGTTCAAGATGGTAGAGCAAACAGTTCAAGTCAACTGGCACGATATCAGCCGTGTGAATCGTACGTATATCGAGTGGATCCATGAACCAGCGTGAGCTAAAGTCCCAGCCCGATTCAGCCGCCGCTCGAAGGTGTAAATACAGGCGGTTTGCGTCTTTACGCCCAGATTGCTCTGCTGTTTCAATGTCTTCGCGCAGCGATTCTGGACGCGGGGTCTTTTTATTGTCGTAATATCGGTTAAGGAAGGTGCCGTTCGGCATGTGCACCACGCGTCGATAGGCACCGTGTTCTGATGCCATCACTTTTGAGCGTCCGCGCATCCAAAAACGATACTCAGCCGTTACGTACGGCAGATACTCACGAAGCGTTTTACGGCCACGTTTTTGCGCAAGTAGCCGAACCATGTGCGAGAAAAACGGTGGTTGCGAGCGACTCAGTAGATACGTGCGGTTCGCCGTAGGAATGTATCCATATGCCCGAATCATGTGCGCATAGTTTCGCATCATTCCATCAATCATTTGCCATTTACCATTTGATGCAAGGCCCAGCATAATAAAATAACTATCCCAGTAAAACTGCTCGTTAAAGCGACCGCCCGGAACAATATATTTGTGCGGCAAGGCAATCAACGAGCCTCGATTAGTTCGGTTACGACGCTCAAGGAATTTCCAGAGCTCATCAATGTGTTCTAATGGCGTGTGTTCAGGGCTGCTTTCATAGGCACGTTGATACACTCCTTCAGTCGCGTCGTAAAAATGGCGCGTCACAAACTCTCGTAGGTCAAAGTTCGGGTCTTGTTTGAGAATTCTATATTCTTCTTTAATTGAGCGCAGCCGACGGGCGGGCACTAAATCAACAAATGTTTTTCCATCACCATAAACATTCTCATTTTGCACATCGAGCAGCAGCTCGCCGAGGAGCGTATCGACATCTTTGTCATGCTTTAAAAGTACACCGGTCGTCTTTACTAAGGCTGACTTTAGTGGATCAGTTATGGGGGTCGTGTTTATTTTTGGAAGCCGTGCCATAGAAATAAGTATAGCCCCTTACTGGGGCTATAGCTAGGTTGTATATACAACTATTTATTTCGCTTACGTTGGTTTGGGTCAAGATAGCGCTTGCGAAGGCGGAGGTTTTGCGGTGTCACTTCAAGTAACTCGTCATCTTCGATGAAGTCAATACATTGCTCGAGGCTGAGGTCGGTAAATGGTGTCAGCTGAATCGTACCATCGCTTGATGAACTTCGCATGTTGGTAAGTTGCTTCCCGCGGCAGACGTTGATATCGAGGTCACCAGAACGGTTATACAAACCAACGATCATACCTTGGTACACAGTAGTGCCTGGACCAACGAAGAGTTCACCACGAGCAGCTGCCGTATCAAGTGCATACGCAGTTGTTTGGCCAGCTTCATGCGCAACCAGCGCACCGTTACGGAGTTGTTGCAGCTTTGCACCAAGCGGTTGATAGCCATGTGGCAAACTGTTCATAATGACCGTTCCCTTGGTAGCGGTGAGCAGGAGGTTACGCAGCCCGATCATCGCACGAGTTGGAATTAGGTAGGTTACGCGAGTCGTGCCGCTGCTGGTTTGTTCTTGCTTCAGGGTAGTTGCTCGGCGTGCACCAAGTTCTTGGCTCACAGCACCGAGGAATTCGGCTGATACTTCAATCAACAGCTCTTCAACTGGTTCTTTTACCACACCGTCTTCTTCAATGGTCACCACTTGTGGACGACCGACTTCAAATTCAAAGTCTTCACGGCGCAGTGTTTCAATAAGCACTGAAAGGTGCAGCTCACCACGTCCAGAAACAACAAACCCAATCCCCTCTTCGGCTACCCGAAGTGAAACGTTGGTTTCAAGTTCTTGCTTCAGGCGGTCGCCAATTTGACGACTGGTGTTGTATTTGGCTTCCTTGCCTTTCAGTGGGCTAGTGTTTGGTCCAAGGTACATACTAATCGTTGGTGCTTCAATTTCAATCACGGGCAACGCTTCTGGCTGATCTTTGTCAGCAAGAGTTTCACCAATATGCGCTTCTGAAATACCAGTTACTGCAACAATGTCACCGGCACCAGCTGCTTCAATTTCTTCCCGTTGCAGGCCACGGTAGCCAAACAGTTTATCTACTTTAGCATTCACTGTTGAGCCATCGCGCTTGATCAGCACGATTTGTTGTGCACGCTTCAAGGTTCCACGGCTGATACGACCGATTGCGTACTTACCAAGGAATGAGTCGTATGCAAGTGAGGTCACGAGCATCTGGAATGGTTTATCAATTTCTACGGTTGGCGCTGGAATATCGTTAATAATTGCGTCGAAAATTGGAGTGAGGTCGGTGTGCTCCGCTGGGTTATCAGGCAGTTCAGTCCACGCTTTGCCGTCACGACCAATCGCATAATACACAGGGTAATGCAGTTGGTCATCGCTAATAGCGAGTTCAAGGAAGAGTTCAGATACCTCGTCGAGTACTTCGTCGATGCGACGGGATGGCTTGTCGATCTTGTTAATAACGACTACTGGCTTAAGGCCAAGTTCAAGCGCCTTCGACAGCACGAACTTCGTTTGCGGCATAGGGCCTTCTTGGGCATCAACAATAAGCAGGACACCGTCGGCCATATTAAGGGTACGCTCTACTTCACCAGAGAAGTCGGCGTGACCAGGGGTGTCGATGACGTTAATTTTATAGTCACCGTAGTAGACAGAGGTTTGCTTGGCGGTAATGGTGATGCCACGTTCATGCTCTTGGTCGCCGCTATCCATAATGCGCGACTGGTCCATCTCGGCTTGATTAGCACGGAAGGTGTTACTTTGCTTTAGAAGGCCATCAAGCAGTGTCGTTTTTCCGTGGTCGACGTGCGCAATGATAGCAACGTTGCGAATGTTGTTTGGATCTTGCATTAAAATATGCCCGTGAGATGATTAATGACTCGTTAATCTCAGGGCTTCCTTATCTTTAATTATAGCATAGTTTAGGTGTTTGGGCAATCAGTTAGAAGTAGTTGGGGAATAAAAAGAAAACTCCTATACAAGGAGTTCCACTGTGGTGCGCCACATCGACTTGTCGTGGAACACTCTAGAACCTAGTTTAGTTTTGATGCATCAAAAACTAACTGATCTAGGCTGGGTATATTATAACGGAGAAATCCATATTGTCGAGCCTGAAACAGAGGAGAGCAAGCATCATGTTTAGTGAAAGCACTCTCTACAACCAGGACACGTTCTATCGGGCGTTTATGCGCGACCTGCTGCACTGTAAAGATGAAGTGATTGTCGAGAGTCCGTTTATCACGGAAAAGCGCATGAGGACACTCCTACCTATCTTTGCTAAGCTACGCAGTCGTAATGTAAGTATAGTCATAAACACTCGTAATCCAAACGAACATGACGGCGACTACTATTACCAAGCACTTAACGCTATCTACGAGCTGCAAGCGCTGGGCGTTATGGTGCTGTATACCGCCGGTCATCATCGCAAGTTAGCAATACTTGACCGCAAGGTGGTGTATGAGGGTAGCCTCAACATATTATCGTTTAATGACAGTTGTGAGATAATGAGGAAAATAGCATCGGAGAAAGCGGCTAAACAGCTATGTGCGTTTATCGCTATCGACCGATATGCGAGGAGTAAATAAAATGACAGATTTCAAAGAATACGAAGCAAGCCAAGAAGATATTGATAAGGTCGTTGCCTATCTAAAGACAATCGACCCCGAACATGCGACGCCTCAAGATGCTATCGACTTCTTGACGCAGTATCAAGAGAAGTTTCATCAGCTCGGCACGGTATTGACTGACGATGAGATGAAGCAACTATACGACGAGTTTGCTGAGTCTCGTAACAAGGGCTAAAGTTCGTCAATCATTGGCTCACTTGTAGGTTGGGGCTTTAGTTTAGCCCCTCCTTTTTTGTTCTTTTCAACACTAGGCTTACTGGGTTTTGGCTGCTCTTGTTCTTTCTCTATCACTTCTTGCTTTTTTGCAAACACTGACCGCGAGTGTTCAACGATAGCAGTGCGTATTTTGATATCGCCATCGTCCGAGAGTAGCAAGGTCTGTCCCGATAGTGGTTCTTGGGCTTTGACGGCCGACAACTTGGCATAAAAGTTAAATGCTGGCAGATTGCTTATTTCACCCTGTTCAATGTAGGGACTAAATAGCGGCAGTAGCACCCTCTCATCTTGCGGGTTGCCTGTCCTGAAAGTAATGACCGTGCCGACGTTTGCCATGATGATACTGACCATCTGTTGATCGCTCTGCTGCGAGGTAGACTGTTCGGCCATCGTCAAGAATAGTTTATATTTGCGAGCCTCGGATAGCATTTGCACAAAACTTGTCGTCGCAAAGTTCTGAAACTCGTCAACATAGAGGTAGAAAGGGCGACGCTTCGACTGTTCCAGCCGAGCGCGTCGCAGACTTGCGAGCTGAAGCTTCGCAAGTACGGTTATTCCAAACAGTTCTGACGTATCTTCACCGAGTAGACCTTTTGAAAAGTTACAAATCAGTATCTTGCCATCGTTAATGATGTCATCAAAATCAATCGTGGATTTTGGCTGCTCAAGTATCTGTCTAGCACTTGCCGAGAATAGGAAGCGACCAATCTTGGCGGTAATACCAGCAGCCATTTTGACTTTCTGCATATCACCGGCTTTGCCAATCTCATTCTTCCAAAAGTTGATAAGGTTTTTATCTTCGAGTGTCTTAATAATACTTTTGCGATACTTTGGATCGTTCAAAAGGTCGAAAACAGTAAATAATGTCGGATTTTCGACTGTCAGCGCTGTTTGTATAGTGTTTCGCAGGACATACTCGATACGGTGGCCGCCAGTATCTTCATCGCTGAATATCTTGCGAAATACAGAGA
>JBIIRX010000058.1:0-5496 GCA_044341315.1 Saccharimonadales bacterium (SeqCode) | reverse complement strand
AAATTACGACGGACGGTAAGAGATAGCCATTAAGCTGCTGTATCTGATACAATAAAAGCCAATGGATACACCACAGAAAAAACTTTATATCACGACAGCTATCCCGTATGTTAATGGTACGCCACACATTGGTAACGCCCTCGATTATTTATTAGCTGACATTTGGACACGCTATCAAAAACAAAATGGACATGAAGTTCGTTTTCAAGTTGGTACCGACGAGCATGGTAACAAAATCGCCGCCAAAGCAGCTGAAAATGGCCTTGATCCGAAGGCATTTACCGATACAATGTATGTCAACTTTGAAAACTTGATGAAAAAAGTTGAGGCGAGCTATACCGACTTCGTTCGCACCACCGATGCACACCACGTCCAAGCGGTACAATACATTTGGCAGCAGCTCCAGCCATACATTTACAAGGGTACGTATACTGGCTGGTACTGTATTGGCCACGAAGCATTCTTCACCGATAAAGAAGTACAAGCTACCGGTGGAGTTTGCCCAGATCACCAGGCGCCCTACCAGCAGGTAAGTGAAGAGAACTATTTCTTCAAAACCAGCGCCTTCACCGACCAAATCAAAGAAGCAATCAATGACGGGACGATGGAAATCGTACCTGAGTTTCGAAAGAATGAATTTTTTGAACTCATTAAAGATGGCCTTGCTGACGTGAGCGTATCTCGACCGAAGAAAAGCTTAACTTGGGGTATCCCAGTCCCGAATGATCCAGACCAAATTATGTATGTCTGGCTCGATGCGTTGGCAAATTATATTACGGTCATTGGCTACCCTGACCGACCACAGGAATTTAACGAGTTTTGGCCAGCAGATGTTGAAGTAATTGGAAAAGATATCCTTCGTTTTCACGCTGGGATTTGGCCAGCAATGCTCCTTGGTATTGGCCAGCAACTTCCTAAGAAACTATTGGTGCACGGGTTCATAAACATTGGCGGGGCCAAAATCAGTAAAAGTGTTGGCAACGTGGTTGACCCAAATGAAATCATCGACCAATATGGCCTCGATGCCTTCCGCTATTTCTTCTCACGTCACATTCCAACACTCGATGACGGTGATTTTACTTGGGAGAAGTTTGAGAACGCGTACAATGGTGAGCTCGGAAACGACCTGGGTAACTTAGTGCAGCGAGTTGCCGGTATGATTACGCGCTATCAATCAGGTGTGATTGGGCAATCAGACCAAACGGAGCACGATATGACCCTGTACCATGAAGCGATGGAAAAACTTGAATTTAATAAAGCGATTGATGAAGTGTGGAACATGGTGCGAAGCCTGAACCAATACATCGATAACGTCAAGCCATGGGAAATTGCCAAAAATGTTGGCAAAGACGCTGAAGCCGAAGGGCATCTTTCGGAAGTGTTGGCGCATTGTGCTGGGGCGCTTATTCAGATTGCTGACCTTTTGGTGCCATTCCTGCCGACTGCCGCAGCTAAAATTCACGGAATTTTTGAGAGCGGTGTCATCCAGCCAGTTGATGGAACGCTTTTCCCTCGAGTCTACATACACACCGCCGACCCCCACGCAAAGGCTTAGTTGATGCTTGTCGATACCCACTGTCATATTCATGAATCGTATGATCTCCCGATTGATGAGGTGTTGGCGGAAGCATACGACGCTGATGTTGCGCAACTCATTTGTGTCGGGACCAGCGAAGAAAGCTCTCGTCTGGCGGTAGCCTTCGCAAAAAAGCATCCAGAAGCGTACGCAGCTATTGGGGTGCATCCTCATGACACAAAAGGTGGCTACGGCGCGATTCCGGAGCTTGCTGCCGCTGACCCTGCGTCTTTTGTGGCCGTAGGAGAAATTGGGCTCGACTATTTTTACACCCATAGCGACCGAGAAACTCAAATTACTGCGCTTCATGCCCAAATACAAGTAGCGATCTCGCATGACAAGCCAATTATTTTTCATGTCCGGGAAGCCTTTAATGATTTTTGGCCCATTTTTGAGCAGTACTCAGGTATTCGCGGTGTACTACACAGTTTTACAGACTCAAAAGAAAACATGCTCAAAGCGGTTTCGCACGGCCTTTACATTGGCGTGAATGGCATTAGTACCTTTACAAAAGATGAGGCGCAGCAAGCTATGTTTGACGCTATTCCGCTCGATAAACTCATCTTTGAGACAGATGCGCCTTTCTTGACGCCAACACCGTATCGTGGTAAAATAAACCAGCCTGCATATGTGCGACTAGTGGCTGAATTTCATGCACAGCGTCGGGGTATTGCGCTCGAAGCAATCGCCGAACAGACCACGCACAATGCCCGCACACTGTTTTCACTTACAGTGTAGTCTTACACCAACACCACTACATTCCAAAATATACTACTTACGGAAAACTTATGTATGGCAAATAACCAATACAACATACCTGGCCAGGTGGGTGAGGGGCCATTGCAAGAAGCACTTCATATTGCTGATACTGTTCGGTATACCCCTGAATCTCAGCCGGCACCATTTCAATTTCTCAAACAGATTGAACAGGATCGCTATACTGCCCGTGAAGCAACCCTTGAGCTGAATCGTAAAAAAAGTAGTTCTGGACTATCTTTTGGCTTAGGTCGCAGGGTGACACTTGAAAAACTAATGAGACAAGAAAGTGAACTTGGTGGCACGATATTCGGAAAAGAGAAGGGGTTTCTTTTTTGGCTCGACCATAAGAACACGAGCAATGCGCAGCAAAACCAGATTGGTGACTGGTATCTTGCACAGCCACAATTTATAAATGGTAAAAAATCTCTGAATGTAACTCACTACCTTACGACACCGTATACTATTGAGAAGCGTTTCGCTGGAGCCTCATATCCAGTATCAATTAAAGAGACTCAAGATTTTTTGCGGGCTGTTGATGCATCAATGGAAGTTACCCGTCCGCTCTATGTGATGGAAGAAATGTTGTACGACCTTACTAACGAGATAAAGGAAGAAAACACCCCGCATCTGTCTGTTGAAGAGAAAATGGCTAATGAGGCGATTGTCCAACAAATGTATGCGAACCATCAGCAACGTAAAAATGATGAGCACTCAGACTACGACCTAGCGGCATAACCCCAGCATACGCTATAATTAAACAAGTGAACGACGACATTATTTATCTTGATCATGCAGCAGCCACGCCCGTTGATGCAAAAGTGCTAGCGGCAATGGAGCCGTTTTTTTCTGTAGACTTTTATAATCCCTCGGCGCCCTATGCACCTGCAGTGCAGGTGCGTCGTGCCTATGAGGCCGCCAAGCAAACGATTGCTCGCGCTATAGGGGCGAAAGGTGACGATATTGTTATTACGGCTGGGGCGACCGAATCGATTAATCTAGCATTTCAGGGTATCGAGGGGCATGTTGTTTCGGCAAATATCGAACATCACGCCGTGCTCGCAGCGGTACAACAACGACCCTACACCCTGGTACCGGCCAATGCGCACGGTATGGTGACAGCCGAGAGCATTAAGCACGCGCTCCAGTCAGATACGCGCATTGTAAGCATCGCGCTTGCCAACAATGAACTCGGCACCATTCAACCACTTCGTGATATTGCACAGGTGATTAAACAGGAACGTGAAGCCCGCCTGGCTCGGGGTGATCACACGCCGCTCTATCTTCATACCGACGCTTCACAAGGTGTGGGGCAACTCGATGTAAATGTGGCTCGACTTGGCGTCGATATGCTGACACTAAATGCCGCAAAAGTCTATGGCCCAAAGCAGGTGGGGCTTTTATGGGCGGCACCGCACGTGATACTAACCCCTACAATCGTTGGTGGCGGCCAAGAGCGAGGGCTTCGTTCGGGCACTGAAAATGTCGCCGGAACGATTGGCTTCGCAAAAGCAATGGAGCTCGCGTCCGAGCACCGAAAATTCGAAAGTGAACGACTTATGAAGCTCCGAGATGCGATGCAGCGGAGTTTGATAGAAGCTTTTCCTGAGGCAGTCGTATCGGGCCACCCGCGCCATCGATTAGCCGGACATTTACATATCTCATTCCCAGCACTGGACGCTGAGCGAGTACTCTTTAGTCTCGAAGCGCAAGGTGTGTTGGTTGCGACGGGGAGTGCCTGTGCAGCGAATAAAGGCACCCGTTCGCACGTTCTTAATGCAATTGGCTTAGCGCCAGCCGTTGCAGATGGCAGCCTCCGTATTACTCTGGGGCATCTCTCAACGTTAGAAAACTGCAGCCGGGCTGTAGCATTGATTATTGAAGCGGTAAAACAGGAATATGCTCGAGGGGTTCGCTCATGAAATGGCTCATTGCATTCCCAGTAGTTATTGTCGTGCTTATTGTGAGCTTGAGTATTTATTTGCAGCCGAATTCGTTTGTGGGCTGTGACACAGAGCCAACCACTTCCGCGCAGTGCGCAAAAGCCGATGCAATCGTGGTAGTCAGTGGGGGAGATACGGTAGCTCGTACTGATGTGGGCATCTCGTTATTTAAAAATGGGTGGGCGGATAATCTTATTTTCTCGGGCGCAGCTCAAGATAAAACCGGTCCAAGTAATGCTGAAGCGATGAAGCGTCAAGCAGTTGCCGCAGGCGTTCCAGAGGCGGTTATTGCAATTGATGAAGCGTCAGCAAATACCCAGCAGAATGCTGAAAATACCCGCTCAATAGTTGCCGAGAAAAACTATCATGATATTATCTTGGTGACGTCTGGCTATCATCAACGGCGGGCAAGCCTTGAGTTTAACCGCTTGGCCGATGACGTGGTAGTGCGTAACTATCCGATTGCAAGCGATAAGGACTGGGGCTGGTTCTGGTGGGTAACGCCACGTGGGTGGTGGCTGGCCGGCGGAGAAATCGCCAAAATTACCGCATTCTATGTGGGAGTCTCGTCATGACCGAACGTAAGAAAATTTATGTTGGTATGAGTGGTGGTGTTGACTCATCGCTGACGGCGGCTCTGCTCGTGGAGCAGGGCTATGATGTTACCGGTGTGTATATGAAAAACTGGACGCAGGACCTTCCCGGGATGCGCTGTCCATGGGCAGATGATCTCGCCGATGCGAAGCGGGTAGCAGTGCATTTGGGGATTGATTTCAAAGTCTTCGACTTCGAACACGACTATCGTCAAAAAGTCGTTGAGTACATGATTGAAGAATATCGGTTAGGACGCACGCCAAACCCGGATATTATGTGCAACCAGGAAGTGAAGTTCAAGCTCTTTTTGGAGACTGCGCTTGAAGACGGCGCTGATATGATTGCGACCGGACATTATGCGCGGGTAAAAGATGGGGTACTGCTCCAGGCTGAAGATACAAACAAAGATCAGACTTATTTCTTGTACCGCGTCACCGAAGCTGCACTCAAAAAGACGCTTTTCCCATTGGGAGAGTTTACAAAACCACAGGTACGTGAAATGGCAAAAGAGCGTGGATTATATACAGCTGGTAAGAAAGACAGCCAAGGAATTTGTTTTGTGGGCCAAATTGGTATTCGTGAATTTTTGGGTCAATATGTTGAGCAAATTGCTGGCCCAATCATTGA
>JBIIRX010000009.1:0-18096 GCA_044341315.1 Saccharimonadales bacterium (SeqCode) | reverse complement strand
ACGACCGAGACAATTACTGAGAAGACGAGTGAACAGGTTGATCTTAATACCTACTTCGAGCGACATAGTGGTGAAACGGAGCCGGTTTCTATTGATAAGTGGTATGATAACGATACTCCATATTCTGATCAAAACGAGCTACGCCTCTACAGGGGAGGCGATAATGGCATTACTGAGGGTGGCTATCGACTTGAAGCTGGTGGCATGACTGCCGATGGCTCTTGGATTGGCGGAGAGCGCGTGAATCCTATAGAGGCAGCGCAGCAGGGTAATATTGTCTTGGCTATTTCACGCATGGGTGAAGACAGTGGACCAATGTTTGTTGTACAGGGCGATGCTGATGGCGGCTTCAATATTGCTAATGGCACTCCTGAGGCGGCACTTTTTAGAAATGTTGATGGTCACGTAGAGCTTGCCGAAGGGCTACGCGCATCGGTATATCTTAAAGAAGGAATTGATGCCAACGGTGTAATGCATGGTGGCTCGCTTGCAACGATGATCGGCGAAGCGCCAACTGACGGTACGTTTACGGATGTGGTGGAAACGACAAAAGAAATTCCACACTATCACTACGAGATTACCTCAAACGGCTATGACACGACATATCAGAACTTCACGGAGATTGCGCCTATTACACCAGTCGCTTCGCGACGATCACTTGAAGCTATAGAGGCTTACCGAAGCCGTGAACGTGGATCTGAAAATGCATACTACTACGGTGCAGGTGCCAGTGATGAGCGAAAAAGAAAATGGCGTGAAGAACGTTCACCTCGCTTAAAGAGGAACCCCGATGCCGACTTGCACACTGGGCAGGAACTGGCGTGGTACCGCGATGAACAAGATCGAAAAAGAGGCAGGGCGTATCTTAATGAGATTGACGCTTACGTGGAGGCTAATCCGGCATTGAATAGTATAGATGACAATATTAAAGCGATTGTGAATATACCAGTTTCAGGGGCTGATGAGTCGGAGAACATATACAGAACTCTCTCTATGTTTGCGCACCAAGATGATCAAGCATCAATTGATCAATCCATAATACTACTAAATGTTAACTGGAAAGAAGCTCAGGCGCGTGATCCAGAACAGTATGAAAAAATACAAAAAACTATCGCTGAAGTTGAGCGTGCACGACAAGATTTTCCAAATCTCAAAATAGCAAGCTTTACGAAAGTATGGTCTGATGAGTTTGTTCAAAGCAAAACATATATAGATGACAAAGGAAATGAAAAAGTTGAGCTGTATGGAGAGGTAATTAAAGTCTTATACGATACAACTGCCTTTGCACTTGATACGGCGATTAAAGCAGGCCGACGCACCCCTGATTCAGAAGCGTTACTCATTACAAACGACGCTGATACAGAAGGTATGAGCCGTTCATATCTGCGTAATTATATCCGAACATTTGAGCAGAACCCGAAACAAGATGCTTTCACAGGACTCATACGTCGAGGCACCGAAGCATATAAAGACTATCCTGGATATGGGGTAGTGAGTGCTTTTTACTCAATGATGGCGATTACAATGCCGCGCCGACAAATTGCCGGCTTGGGTGGTGGGTTTTCTACCGATGGGCCTAATTCGGGTCTAAGGGTTTCTATGTATGCTGCGATGGGTGGCGCTGATGAATCGGTCGGTGCAGGTGCAGATGGATTACTGCAGCACCGCATGACTGAGGTACGTCAAGCAGATGGTACACCAACTCCATTGCAACGGCTTTTGCGTATAGATGGACGTAAGGGTTCGAGTCGCGTGATTGGTAGGTTTGTGTCGGGCGCAGCCATTGATACCGTTCCGGACCGTCTATTGAATGCCTACAAGAGGGGCGAATGGATAGGCTCTGCTTGGGATAATTATGATAGTGCAGGTTACCAAACAAGGGAAGAGTCAGCCATTAATGCGGTCCTTGAACCTGAGAATCCTGAGGTGGATATTGACTCCATCGCTCGGCGGATTGAGACTTCAATTGAAGGCTTCGGATCATTTTGGTGGCATAAAAACCCAGGTGCCATGGAAAGTGCTATGGCTTTCTGCTTTGGCAAAACAGAAAAAGGAAGAGAACGCACCCTTTATCATGCAGACTGGGATTTCACGCGTCCCGATAATGACAGGAAAGGCACGCTTACTTTTAGGTTCACTGAAGAGGGAAAGAAGTGGTTGAAGGATCGACTTCTTTACGATTCCCAGGGACAAAGAGATCCTTACGGCGAGAGGCTAAGGCGGCAGCTTTATAACGACGTACGCGCTGGTGCCGCAAGAACACCATTCCAGGCTGAACCGCGTATGTTGAGCTAGTAGCCTTGTGGTACAATTAGAGCAAGTTAAGGAGGAGAAAATTGGTGGCGGCATTAACTATCGATGAGTTACAGAAACTAAGAGACGACTTAGTGGGTGCAATTGCGGAACATCCAGAGGCATTATTATCTGATGAAGCCGTAGACTATGCTTCAATATTAGAGTTTGTACGTGTCAGCGGTAGAACCGAGCTTTTTAAAGTAGCGTTTGATAAAGCGAATCAGCTTGAAGGTGCCGAGCGCTCGCGTGCATGGATTGATATACTTAGTGCGGTTGAGACTGAAATCAGTTTGGCTAGCAATGATTCTGTCGAAGAGACCGAAAAAGGCAGTGAAACTGCAGGCACCAATGAAATAAATAATGAAGAGCATCAATACTAATGTATCAACTCGACGACCAATTCCTGACCGATATCGGCCTTGGTGATTTACCAGAAGACCAACGTAAGCCTTTCTTGCAGCACGTGTACGATCAGCTTGAGTACCGCGTCGGTATTAGCTTGAGCGAAGGTATGAGCGATGCGCAACTCGAAGAGTTCGAAGCAATCATCGATAAGAAACCTGAAGCGGTGCAGGCCTGGGTGGCGCAGTACGCACCTGGTTACGCTCAAGACGAGTTATTCCTTAAAATTCAGCAAGCAACCGGCCTGCCCCCTGAGAGTCCTGAGCTGCAATCTGAGTACGCAGCCACCAAGTGGCTGGAAGTTAATCGCCCTGACTACCGCGATGTGGTTGCCCGCACCCTTGAGCAACTGAAGCAAGAAATTATGCAGAACCGCGATACCATTCTGGGCACACCAGCCTCATAGCTGAAAAATACCTCCCGCACTCCGGGAGTTATTTTATGTAGCCGTTGATGAATGCCGTTGCCGTCATGGGCTTTCCACTCGGGCCAATCAGGTGGTCTATAGAAAGATAGTGCCCATCGCTGCACGCTAGATCGAGCGGACTGCTGGCGGTAGTACTGACATGCGCGCCGGTAATAACAATTGGGTGTCCGGCTACGGTTGCCTTTGTTTTTGGATAGGCAAGATAGGCGCGGATGTGTCGTTCGGCCTCAGCCGCGGTGAGGGTTGAGGTATCGAGAATACTTTCTTTTTTATCGAGCAGTTGGCAGTACGATGCTAGGTCGTCATTTTGTGCTGTCGGCTGCAACCCGCCATCGATAATACCGGGAAGTGCCTGTACAAGTTCTGCCGCGCCTTTTTGAGCAAGCGTAGCCTCGAGCTCGGGTGTTGTCTCGGTGCCGGCGAGTGGAACAACTAACTGGGTATAGATCGGCCCAGCGTCCATGGCTTTCGAGAGCTGCATAATGGTCACGCCGGTCTCGGGGTCACCGTTGAGAATGGCGGTCTCGATAGGCGAAGGGCCACGGTAGCGCGGGAGGAGTGAGGGGTGCACGTTAATGATACCCGGCTCAAACATGGTAATAATTGATTCAGGAATAATCTTGCCGTAGCTTACGAGCACACCAGTGGGCGCCGTGCCATGCTTTTGAATGAGTTCATCTATGTTAGGCTCGATTTCGCGTAGGCTGTGCGGCTGCCAGACGGGAATGCTGTGCTGCTCAGCAATCTCTTTTACGATTGATTTGCTGAGCTTCCGGCCACGCCCCTTGGTGCTGTCTGGTTTAGTGACAACCGCGGCGATTGTGTATCTAGCGGCTATAAGTGCGCGCAGCGACGCGGCACTAAACGAATCAGTTCCAAAGAATACGATTGTCTTTGATGTCGGTGTCATAGTCGAGCGCCTCCAGTTCACCGCTTTCATCGAGACGGTAGAATGCTTTAGGGGTATCTTTGATGTGGTCGATAAAAACAATGCCGTTGGTGTGATCGATTTCGTGTTGAATGACCCGTGCTAAGAAGCCCTCGGCTTTAAAGCGTACCTCTTGCCCGTCAATATTAAGGGCTTTGACGCGAATTTTGCTATAGCGGGGAACTTTGCCGTACACATCCTTTACGCTGAGGCAGCCTTCGTAGTCATCAACGAGCTTACCTTCGTACTTCACAATTTCTGGGTTGATGAGAGTGGTGAACTCACTCGATTCTTTATCTTCGAAGTCACTGCGAACAATCACTACCCGATGGAGGGAGTTAATTTGAACAGCGGCGAGCGCGGCGCTGATTTCGTGTGGGCGAGACGCCTCCCAATCAAGGGCAGCCTCGGTCATAGTATCGATAAGGCCAGTAATTTCTGGAGTTATTTCCCGTACTTTTGCGGACTTTTCCCGTAAATTCGGGTGGGGAAGGGTAATGATGTCTTCTTTTTTCATTAGTACTCAGTATATCAGAGGTGATAAAGGGTGGGAATAGCTTAAAGCAAGCTTGATGGATCCAGGTCGTACTGCCAATGCGTCGAAGGAAGATGCGCCAGCGCCGCGGCAAGATCTTCACGCTTCGGGCTTTTGAGGGTTAACTGCCACCGATAGGTATCATGACGTCGCTCATAAAACGCCGGCACCGGCCCCAGCACCTCAATATGCTTTGGAAGTACCTGGCGGAGTTCATGTGCGAGCGATTGAGCGTTTCGGATCGCTGCGGCTTCGGTTTTATATACATTGGTGAGCTGTAGAAGGTAGCGAAACGGCGGAAAGCCAGCCTTGCGTCGCTCTTCTAAACTATACCGGTAGAACCCTTCGTAGTCTTGGGTGAGGCCAAAGGCGATGACGGGGTGGGTAGGTTGATACGACTGAACAATAACGGTGGTGTCACGGGCGTCGCGACCAACGCGTCCGACAACTTGCGCCAGCAGCTGAAACGTACGTTCTGCGCTGGCAAAGTCGGGCAAACTAAGGCCACTATCGGCTTGAATGACGCCAACCGTATGGAGCTTCGGTAAATCGAGCCCCTTGGCGATTACTTGGGTGCCAATAGCAATATCAATCGCACCAGTGTAGAGTTCATCGTAGCGCTCGTTCACGGTTTCCTGTGTCGTATTGTCACCATCAAACCGTGCAATAGCGGCTTTTGGGAATAATCGATGTAATTCCGATTCAATCAGTTTTGTGCCGATGCCTTTATGTACAATGTCGGCGCTATGGCAGACGGGACAATCAGTAGGAACGGTACTGCGCATATCGCAAATATGGCAGGAAAGGTGATAGGCGTCGGCATGTAGTACTAACGGCACAAAGCAGCGCTGACAGGTGGCAGTCCAGCCACAGGTTTCGCAGAGCGTCGTACTGGCGCTGCCTCGGCGGTTATGAAAGAGCAACGTTTGTTTGTTCGACTGTAGGTTGTGCTCAATTTGTGCGAGCAGGGCATCGGAAATGAATCGGTGTTTTTTGAACTGGTCACGGCGTTTCATGTCAATGAGTACTGGTGTTGCTCGCACTGCATCACTGCGCGCTGGCTTTGGAAGGAGTGCAATTGGGTTGCCGTGCATCTCAGCAACATAGCGATCGGCCACAAGGGGAGTGGCGCTTCCAAGCACCACTCGTGCACCGGCTGCCTTGCCTAGTACCGAGGCGGCTCGGAGAGCTGAGTAGCGCGGTGCTTGCTCTTGTTTATAACTTGGCTCGTGGGCTTCATCGACAAGTATTGCACCAAGTTTTGGTACGGGCATAAACAATGCCGAGCGCGGCCCGATCACCACAAGTGGAGTATTGGACGTCAGGCAGCGGCGCCACGCGGTATGCCGCTCCGCTTCGGTCATGTGTGAATGGGTGACGATCGTATCAGGAAATGCGCTTGAGAACTCATCAACAATCTGACTAGTGAGACTAATTTCTGGTACAAGCAGTACCACCGATCTCCCTTCGGCAATACTTCGCCGTGTAATTTCTTTATACACCTCAGTTTTCCCAGAGCCAGTCACCCCTTGAAGGAGGACTGTTTCACCCGATGTACTCATAATTGTTTCAACCGCCCGAGCTTGATCGGCGTTGAGTACAATTGGTGTTCGCTCACGCACCGCAGTAAGAGATGGTAGATCTTTTCCAGCACGACGCTTTTTTGTAAGCCCGCGCGGAAGTACGGTTTGTAAAACGGTTGCGAGGGGGGTTCGATAATACTGGGCAATCCATTTCGAGAGGGAAATGAGCGGTTCAGGGAGTGGTACGGTTTCTGTACACCCAGTTATTGGCTTTGTTTCGTAGGCGGGTTGATCGACCCGTTGCATCACGAGGCCGTCAACCATATTCTTTCCCAGTGGCACCGTTACGATATGTCCCGGCTGTAATTGCGTATCGCTGTGATACGTTAAAACGTCAGCTCCACTGCGAAAAATCTTGGTAGGGGCAACCTCATAAAACCACATACTACTCAGTATAGCAGTCCGCTCCGTAGCTGCATGGTGCTTATGCTAGAATGAGAATATGTATTTTGAGAGTCGCGTACAAGCGGGTCAGCAGCTGGCCGCCGAGTTACTGAACACGTATCGTTACGAAAACTGTGCAGTGATTGCCCTTAGTGATGGGGGCGTTGTTGTCGGCGAGCAGATAGCCGCCGCGTTGCACTGTGTGCTGACAATGCTCTTGGTGGAAGATATTGAGATTCCTGGGGAAAGCCTCAAATTTGGTGGTGTGTCGCAAACAGGCCGATTTGTATATAACGGCGATTTTAGTAAGGGTGAAATTGATGAGTATACCAGCGAGTTTCACGGTTACCTCGAGGATCAAAAAAGGCAAGCGTTCCAGCGTATCAACCGCCTGCTTGGTGATGGGGGGCTGGTTGATTACGACATGCTGCGTGATCACACTATTATTCTTGTAAATGACGGTTTTAGCGAGAGTACGCTTTTAAATGTCGCAATGGACTTCTTAAAACCGATTAGAATTAAGCGACTCGTAGTCGTTGCGCCGGTGGCGTCAGAGCAGGCAGTCGATACATTGCATATTATGGCTGACGAGCTGCACATTTTAGATGTGAAGACAAATTACTTCGATACCAACCACTATTTTGACGACAACACGCTCCCGACACACGAAGAGACCATAGACAAGATTAATAAAATCATCTTGAATTGGCGTTGACCAGACATGCTCATAAAGTGTAGAATAAAAAGCAACAGGTTTGAGAGCCACTGTGCAAAATACTCAATAAAAGGGGAAGAATGTTAGACGTTTTCATTACATCTCGGGTGCGACGGAAAATCGTTGTTGTCTATGCAAAATATCCTGATTTCCGTACCCACGTTCGGGGATTAGCAAAACTGATCAAAGAAGATCCGGGTAACATCCAACGTGAACTCAAGCGTCTCGAAAAAGTTGGTTTTCTTTTAAGCGAACGACAAGGAAACACCAAAATCTACGCAACCAACAAGCAATTTCCAATCTTTAAAGAGCTCCAAAGTATTGTTATTAAATCCCAACAACACGCCGCTCGTCCAAAACGCACCTCTGCTGATGTCGCCTAGGAGCGTCGATGGATATATTTGAGCGGATTCTCGCTGCCCGTGGCATTACCGCTGAGACGAAAGCTGCATTTCTATCACCAAACTACGAGGCCAAGCACGACCCATTTCTACTGCCTGATATGCAGGCGGCGGTGGAGCGTCTCGTGTTGGCGAGGCAGCGCCAAGAACGCATTACTATTTACGGTGATTATGACATCGATGGCCTGACGGCGACAACGGTGCTGCTTGATGCGCTTAACAGCTTTGGTTTTACAACAGTCAACGCCTTTATTCCCAATCGTTTTACGGAAGGGTATGGCCTAACTGTTGATGCTATTGAGCGCATCGCCGCGGACGGTGCGCAGCTCATTATTACGGTTGACTGTGGAAGCCTCAGCCACGTAGAAATTAGTCGAGCAAAGGAGCTCGGGGTTGATGTTATTGTCACCGACCACCATAACGTCGCTTCTGAGCAGCCACCGGCAGTTGCGGTGATTAACCCAAAACGGCTTTTGCAAGACTACCCAGATGAATACGAAAAATATCTATTGAAGCCAGACTCAGCATACGTGGGAAAAATCTATCCTTTTCTTGATTTGCCCGGTGTTGGGGTGGCATTTAAATTAGTCCAAGCCCTGCAAACGGTACTCGATGGTCTTGAAGCCGGTCAAGAGAAGTGGTTGCTCGATTTGGTCGCGCTCGGTACTGTCTGTGATGTTGTAACACTCGTGGATGAAAACCGTACGCATGTATTTTGGGGGCTTAAAGTCCTCGCAAAAACCAGACGCCCTGGGCTTAAAGCGTTAATGGCGGTTGCAGATATTCGCCCCGAGATGGTCAACGCGCGGGGCCTTGGCTTTGGTCTTGGCCCTCGCATGAACGCATCAGGACGGCTTGAAACTGCCCAGTATGCACTTGATATGCTGGTCGCTGAAGATCCGATGGAAGCACTGCGGCTTGCTCGCCAGCTTGATACGATGAACCAGGCTCGTCGTAAAGACCAAGACACCATTCTGAAAGAAGCGATCGTCCAGGCCGAGGCCCGTTTTGATGATCCAGTGCTGGTGGTGAGTGCACCTGGGTGGAACCACGGTATTGTCGGGATTGTGGCGGCAAAGTTGCTTGAAAAGTACCAAAAACCAACCTTCGTGTTATCAGAGCACGGTGAAGAAGCGAAGGGTTCGGCACGTAGTTACGGCGGCTTTAGCGCAGCTGATGCCATCCGTGCTGCCGATGACATTATTACCAAAGGTGGAGGACACAAACTGGCCGCAGGTGTCACATTACCAACTGCCAATATTGACGCCTTTCGAAAACGCGTGAACGAATTCTACGTGCAACAAAAGCTAAAAAACCAAGCTGTGTTATTGTTGCCCTCCGCCGATACCGATGCGCACCTTGATGAAATCACCGAAGAATTCATTGCAATGCTCGCAACACTCGAGCCATTCGGGAGTGGCAATCCGCAGCCGATTATTCGCACTGAAGCGCTTACCGTTTATGGTGTGCGTCGCATGGGGGATAGCGGACAGCATGTAAAGCTAACACTTAAAAATGATGCGCACTGCTCAATTGATTTAATCGCATTCAACGCGCCCGAGTATTTCTTTGTCGAACATGGTACACAGCTCATTGCCTGGTATGCACCAGAACTCAACGAATGGCAAGGCCGTCGGAGTGTTGAGGGTCGCTTGTTACACCTTGAGCTTTACGAAACGAAGCGATAATATCCTGAAAACCAGTCCGGAGCGTGGTGGCGTTGTCCGAAAGTTCACGCACATAGCTTTGTTTTGTTGGCCTGACAATATCTTTTAATAGTCTGAAGAAAATAATGAATTTCGGAGTGGCAATGGTTTCCGAAGATGCTTGGAGCGCATCAACGAAGCTCGTCACCCTCAAGCGCTGCGCCTTATTCTGTTGAGGGCGCAGCAATGTAAGTACGATACCAGTAAGTGTAGCGAGCAGTGCAAAAAGCAGTGCTGCAAGAATGACAGGCACGAGCGCCATCCACCACCATCCACTAATAGTAACGAGCCAAATGAGAACACCAAGGAGGAGCGCTAAAAGGATTGCTGAAGACCACACCAGCGGAACATACATGCGACGAGCAAACTCGGCACTGACGGCACGTATAGCCAATAGGATTGGATGGGTAAGCATACCTATAGTATACGACGCTTAGCCGGCAACAGGGAAGAACGAGATATGAAAAAGCCACCCAGGAACGGTGACTTTTTCACCATATGAAGGGTGGCAGGATGTCTGCATGCTCACCTACGTGCTTTCTTTACGAAACAGCCGATAGTGAGCCAGCACAGCATAATGCTGCTCGAAGTAGCCCATACCAAGTAGATTTTATCTTGTCGGTAAGGCACTTCAAGTTGCACGAATACCGCAGAGAGCGTACAGGCGATCATCAGTCCGAAGAAAAGCGATACCAGCAAGATGATGAAATATCCGGCTATGGGCGACCCTTTCTCTCGAAATAGCTCTTGGCCGTAGAGCCCGATGCCTCCGAAAACGAACACTGCGAGAAAAGCTATCGCAACAATGGGTAGTACAAGGAACTCCATCTTCTTTACCTTCCGTGTGAGTGTATGCCGTTGAAGACACTATTGTTATAGCACACGGTAGTTCGGGTGTCGACTTAAGTATAACCCCTTGTCAACAGTCGCCTCATCTGTTAAAATAGCCTACATATGGTACAAGTAACACGTAAAGACGAACGCGAAGCGAACGAAAACATTATTCGTCGTTTCAACCGTAAAGTGCTGCAAAGCGGTGTATTAGCTGAGGCTAAGGCATCCCTGCGCTTTAACAAAGACATCAGCAAGGTTGAACGCCGCAAGAAGGCAATCATCCGTAAAGAACGTAAAGCAGACAAGCTTGCGAAAGCTCGTCTCGGCGTTCGCTAATAACGATTGGGTTTGACAAAAGTGACCCTTAAATCACAACTCGATAACGATCTGAAAACCGCTCTTTTGGGCGGTGATCGTTTTCGTGCCGATGTTTTGCGTGGCCTCAAGGCGGTGATTCTTAATGAAGAAGTAGCTAAGGGTAAGCGAGACGAGGGTCTTGATGACGCAACGATCGAGCAGTTAATTGCTAAAGAAGTCAAAAAACGTCTCGACAGTGTGCAGCAGTACTCAGATGCTGGTCGTCCAGAACTTGCCAAATCTGAACAGGACGAAGCGACAGTCCTTAACGAGTATCTTCCCGAGCAACTCTCGGAAGAAGAGGTGCAGGCTATTGTAAACGAGGTCGTTGTATCACTAGGCGCCAGCGGTCCACAGGCAATGGGTCAGGTTATCGGTGCGGTAAAAGCAAAAGTTGGTAACACGGCCGACGGTGCAATGATTGCACGGCTTGTGAAGCAATCACTTAATTAGTGCAACTTGCTCTTATATAAACACAAACTAGGGTATCATAAAGATATGATTGTATTTTTTGGTCCAGCAGGTGCTGGAAAAAGTGTGCAGGGGCAAATTTTAGCTGCACGACAGGGATGGCGTTGGCTCAGTGCGGGGCAAATTTTGCGTGACACACATGACCCAGAAATTGTCCAAACAATGCACGAAGGCAAGCTTGTGCCTCACGAAGCAATTACTCGAATCATGGGTGAGGCTATTGCCAAATCGGGCGACATCGATCAAATCATTCTCGACGGTTTTCCACGCGAGCTGGCTCAGGCACAGTGGTTAATTGACAGCAAAACCGACCATGGACGTGACATCGGCCTGGTGATTGTTCTCGAAGTACCACGCGAAGAATTATTACGACGCCTGTCGATTCGCGGCCGTGCCGATGATACACCTGAAGCAATCGACCAGCGCTTGCACATTTACCGCCAAGAAATGTATCCAATCCTCGGCCTATTCAGTGACGACCACATTCCGGTGGTACATATTGACGGCGTCGGGACGGTTGGAGAAATCCATGACCGTGTCTATGCTGAACTCCAAAGCCGCCAACTCGTTTAATTAATTATTAATTTCTAGAAAGTATTCACCGTATGCAAAAGCACAAAACACCCGCAGAACTCGACGCCATGCGCGAAGGTGGCAAAATTCTTGCTACTATTTTTGAGGGTCTTAAGCAGCAGGTAAAACCTGGGGTTTCGGAGCTTGAACTCGATGCGTGGGTAGCAGAAGAAATTACGAAGCACGGTGCAATCGCTACATACAAAACAAGTGAGGTGAATTTCCCCGGCACAATTTGTATATCAGTTAATGAACAAATAGTTCACAGCATTCCTACCGATTATGTGCTGCAAGAGGGAGATGTGGTCAGTTTT
The DNA here is from genome assembly GCA_044341315.1 of Saccharimonadales bacterium (SeqCode). Classification (GTDB taxonomy): domain Bacteria; phylum Patescibacteriota; class Saccharimonadia; order Saccharimonadales; family Saccharimonadaceae; genus Microsaccharimonas. The sequence continues at coordinate 6,171 of JBIIRX010000009.1, read as the reverse complement.
GACCTGGTTATTACCTATAAACATATGAAAACCGACAGCGCCTTTACGATGGTTGTAGGCGACAAGGCAAATGGTGCGCAAAAACACCTCATTCAAGCAACTGAACAAAGTTTGTATGCCGGCATCGATGCAATTAAAGGACCGGTGCGTACCGGTGATATCGGTGCAGCAATTGAAAAAGTACTCAAAGAGGCGCGCCTCGGCATTATTCGTGAGCTCGTGGGTCACGGTGTTGGGCATGAAATGCACGAAAAGCCTGATGTACCTAATTATGGGCGCAAGGGAAGTGGTGCACTGTTAAACCCCGGTGATACGATAGCGATTGAACCAATGGCAACGCTTGGCGGTGAGAAAATCATCACTGAAGACGACGACTGGACCATTAGCACCTGGGACGGCAGTGTGGCGGCTCATTTTGAACACACCGTGCTCATTACCGAAGACGGTGCTGAGATTCTTACAAAACTCTAAACTGCTTGGTACTTGTCGAATCACTAGCACTAGCGCTATACTTAACCGTATGCAAGAGTCCTCTCAGTATGCCGTTGGTCTTGATATAGGAACATCGAAGATACGCGCCGTTGTGGCGCACATTGACAGCACAACCGGCGTGCCAACTATTGTTGGTATTGGGCAAGCGCCGAACACTGGTATGCGCAAGGGTGTCGTCGTAAACTTACAGGGTCCTGGCCAAGCAATCGACACGGCGCTTGGAGAAGCTGAACGCATGAGCGGGTACCAGGTACACGGTGCAACAGTGAGCGTAAATGGCTCGCACATCCTTACAACCCATGCCGACGGTATGGTAGCGGTCGGTGCCGCTGATCACGAAATTACACCTGACGACCTCGAACGTATTAAAGAGGTGGCAACGCTCGGAAAAGTGCCTGCTAACCGCGACATTCTTGATGTCGTCCCACATGCCTATAAGCTTGATGGTCAAGATAACATCAAAGATCCAATAGGAATGACAGGAACACGTTTAGAGATTGATGCGCACGTCGTCTCGGCTTTAACCCCCTACCTCGTGAATGTTGAAAAAGCCGCCGAATCGGCACAGGTACAACCGCACGCTGTCGTGCCAACCCCGGTGGCGGCTGCAAAAGCGGTATTAAGTGAACAACAGCGCGAAAACGGTGTAGCAGTCATTGATTTTGGTGCAGCAACAACGAGTATTGCGGTGTATGAAGAGGGTGACCTGCAGTACGTCGGCGTCGTGCCTATTGGAAGCAATAGTATTACCAACGACCTCGCGATTGGCCTTAAAACCGACCCGGAAATCGCCGAAGAGGTGAAGCTGAAACACGGCTGCGCACTGGGTCACGCAGACACTCCGACCGTTACAGTAAAACGCGAGAAAGAAGAGTTGAGCTTCAGTTCAGAAGAAATTAATGAAATTATCGAAGCCCGGCTTGAAGAAATTTTTGAAAGAATCCAGTTCTATCTCAAAAAAGCTGGTCGAGCCGGGAAGCTGCCAGGTGGCGTTGTGCTCGTTGGGGGCGGCTCGAAACTCAAGCACCTTGCAGACTATGCCAAAGAAACGCTTGGCTTAGCGGCACGGCTTGGACAGCCTGCTGGCTTTGGTGTTGTTGCTGATGATATAGACACATCGTCGTTTGCGACGGCTATTGGATTGATGCTCACCGATGCTGAACAATCGCAGCACGACGCACCGCGTAAAGGTGTGAAACTCAAAGCGCCATCGGCCAAAGATTTGAAGGGTAAAGCCTCAAAGATTTTTGGTTGGTTTAAGCCGTAACTTAGTAAGCTGATATTATTTGAAAAGTATGTGTTCGAACACAAAAAGTGTACCCTTTTTTCGTGACGGCAACGTGGTACAATAATAAGAACAGATAAGCGTGAAATAGTGTAGGGGAGAAAGACAGGCATGCCTGAAGTAAAACCGAGTGACATTCAGACCTTCGCGAGCATTAAAGTTGTTGGTGTAGGTGGTGCTGGTGGTTCAGCGGTAAACCGTATGAAAGAAGCTGGCCTTGCGGGCGTTCAGTTTATCGCTATGAACACCGATGCACAGGCGCTGCACAATAGTAAAGCAGATATTAAAATTCATCTTGGGCACTCTACAACTGGTGGTCTCGGTGCTGGCGCCGACCCAACAAAGGGTGAAGCGGCTGCGAACGAATCTCGTGAAGATATTCGCAACTCGCTTGAAGGTGCTGATATGGTCTTTGTTACCATTGGTGCTGGTGGCGGTACCGGTTCAGGGGCTGGCTATGTAGTAGCTGAAGTCGCCCGCGAAATGGGTATTCTTGTCGTAGGCGTTGCTACCAAGCCATTTAGTTTCGAAGGCGAGAAGCGTCGCCAAAACGCCGACTGGGCCATTACCCAGCTGCGTCGCCACGTCGACACGCTCATTACTATTCCAAACGATCGTTTACTCCAAACCATCGACCGCCGAACACCGCTGCTTGAGACCTTCAAAATCGCTGACGATGTACTGCGTCAGGGTGTTCAAGGCATTTCAGAGCTTATTACCGAGCATGGCCTGATTAACCTCGACTTTGCCGACGTTAAGGCTATTATGAGCAACGCCGGTTCGGCCCTGATGGGCATTGGCCGCGCCAGTGGCGACAACCGCGCCGCCCTTGCTGCACAACAAGCAATTGAATCACCACTTATTGAAGTATCAATCGATGGTGCCCGAGGTGTTCTCTTCAATGTCACCGGTGGGTACGACATGAGTATGAGTGAAATCCAAGAAGCTGCTGAAATCATCACCAGCGCCGTTTCACCAGATGCGAATATCATCTTTGGTGCAACCTTGAAGCCGGACCTCGAGGATGAGCTTATCATTACCGTTATTGCAACTGGGTTTGATAGCGCCTACTTCCAAGAAGCGCTTGCTGGTACCGAGCAGGGCGATACTTTCACACAAACCGCTGAGATTGCCGACAAAATGAGTGCGGAAATCGCTGAGAGTGAGGTTAAGGAAATCGACATGAATCTCGACCACACCGAAGCCGCCGCCATTTTCAATGAAGAGCCAACCGAAAACATGTGGAATCAACCAAGTACACAAGACGATGAGTCAGACACCCCAGCGTTCCTGCGTCGTCGTAAGAAAAAGAATAAGAAGGACGAGGAATAGGTAGGTATGGCAAAAGTGGTTATTGGTGACAGCCGTGTCATAGAATCACGTGAAGTCAGCGACGGTGTAACTATTCGCCGCCGCCGCGAAGCTCCTGATGGAACACGCTTTACCACCTATGAGCGTATCGAAAAACCAAACCTCGCCGTAGTCAAAAAAAATGGTTCACGCGAACTCTATGACCGCGAAAAACTTGCGACTGCGATTAAGCGGTCAGTTGGAAAATTCTTTACTTCAGAGGTAGAAGTTGAAGAAATGATTGATGTTATTGAGAACGGTATTTACGACCTTGGTGAGAGTGAAGTTACCTCGCAGCAAATTGGTGATAAAGTCCTCGACGAGCTCGCCGAGCGTAACGAAGTGGCATATGTTCGTTTCGCCAGTGTCTATCAAGAATTTAAAAATCTCGATGACTTTGTTCGTATTCTCGAGCAACGCCGCGAACAAAAACAAGCGCGGAACGGGCAGTAACCATGCGCATTGTGGTGGTATACAAAGAACAAACCGACTATGCTCGGCAAGTGAACGACTATATGCGTGATTTTGAACGTGACACCGGCCGCACGCTTGAGCCGCTTAACCCAGAAACTCGTGAGGGCGTTGGGTTTTGCGAAACCTACGGTATTTTGCAGTATCCAACCATTCTTGCATTGACCGATGATGGGCAAGTGCGTGGTCAATGGACTGGCCTACCGCTGCCAATGATTGGTGAGGTCGCCAGCTATGCCTAGTGTAAAAGCACTTATAGGCTTCTTTCGGCATGAAGACAAAAAGCTCCGCGATACACGCTGGATTTTTGCCAGTATGCTGGTAGGTGCTTCACTTAGCTTATTAGCGGCATTCGTATTGTCTGCTGAGGCGGTACAACTCGCAAAAGATCCAAATGCGACACTCAGTTGTAGTATAAACGTGGTCTTAAACTGTGCCACTATTGCACTGCATCCAACCTCAGAGCTATTTGGCTTTCCAAATAGCTTCCTCGGGATGGTTGCTGAGCCGGTAGTTATTACCGTCGCTATCGCCGGTCTTGCCGGCATCCGGTTCCCCCGACGGTTCATGTTTGCGGCGCAAATTGGGTATACACTTGGTTTAATTTTCGCTCTGTATCTTTTCTATCTGAGTATGTTCGTGATTGGCGCGCTCTGCCCATGGTGCTTGCTGGTGACTGCATCTACCATTTTCGTCTGGTTCTCAATTACGCGCTATAATATTCGAGAAAAAAATTTGTATTTACCAAAAGGCATTCAGAAACGAGCAACCCGCTTTATTGAAAAAGACTACGACAAACTGGTACTCGGTATTACTATTGCAGTGATGATCGCCGGTATTTTCTTGAAGTATGGCAACGGGTTATTCGCCTGATGAGCACTTGAGAATACCTAGGTGATGAGAGTACAATGCATCCATGGGAGCATTCATTGAAGGCCTAGCGCCACAACCACAGTATCCACATGAGGATCTTACTGATACTAACGCAGAGCTATTAATAGGAAGCGCGACACTTCGTGGAACATTACATGAAGAAAATGAAATTCGATCAACTGCATCACGAATTGGTCATATCAGTGTTGTCCACGTAGCAAAGGATACATTTGAACAAGCAGCACGAGTGAGCGCTATCGATCACGGGGTTCAATCGTTTGAGGCATTGAAGGCCCTCGTGCTATCGGAAAGTACGCATACGATGCCTGATGTCAGTTTGACGGCTCGAGCACTTTTACGCTTAAAGGGAATCGGGCTTGAGCGACATATCGATGAAGCGGTTGAGCAGTTTGCTGCCACAATGCCTCGTACACGTGAAGTAATTCATTTAAGCGCACGCAAGCCGTGCGGATACCTTGCAGATTATGCGCTGTTAGGTGCGGCACTGGTCTGGAAATTTGAGCAAGACGCCGCCTAAATCAACCTTGTCTACACTTCAGGAACATCGTATACTATAGCTAGAAACGTTCGAGCGGCTATCACCCGCAAGTTTTGGGAAGAAATCTATCAAAGAAATTAGACCCCAACGCGATCGCCGCGTCAGAGCAATAACAAAGTGCTGAAAGTAAAACTTTCGGAAATCGGATGGTACCGCCCACACCTGGGCTCCGATGGACGAAGGTTTTTTATTTTTAAAAAAGGAGTGCTGGCGATGGGATCAACGAACGACAAAGATCATGTATGGGTAGGGCAGGCTGCAATTATTATGCGTGAAGGCAAGTTCTTGATGATAAAGCGTGCCGGCAAGCATGGTCCTGGTACGTGGTCGGTTCCTGGCGGCTGGCAAGAAGTTGGCGAGACGTTCGAAGAGGCCGTCCGCCGCGAAGTTAAAGAAGAAATAGGCTCTGAGATTAAAAACCTCCGCTTTGGCGCGGTCACTAACAATTACTTCCCTGAAGAAGGTATACACTCAATTTCTATATTTACCCTTGCAGATTGGGCGTCGGGTGAACCCGAAAATATGGAACCAGAAAAATGCGAAGAACTTCGCTGGGTCGATTACGACACACTTCCTTCGCCGCTATTCACCCCATGGAACGAATTGCTTAAGAGCGAGTTTATGGATAATTTGAAACAAGAATTAGAAAAGAGCAAATAATGAAATTTCAGTCAAACAGCCGCCGCCGAGCCCTCGAATATGAAAAAGATCTCGTGCACTATTGGAAAGACAACAAGACCTTTGAGAAATCCATCGAGCAACGCTCGAAAGAGAACTCGTACGTGTTTTACGACGGCCCTCCATTCATTTCTGGTGTCCCGCACCACGGTACGCTGCTTAGTTCGATTGTTAAAGACGCCGTACCTCGCTATCAAACGATGAAAGGTAAGCGTGTCGAGCGCGTCTGGGGATGGGATGCTCATGGGTTGCCAGCGGAACGCTACACCGAAAAGAAACTCGGCATCAACTCGCGCCAAGAAGTGATTGAATATGGTATCGAGAATTACATTACCGCCACCCGAGCAAATATGCTCGAAACGAGTAGCGCCTGGGAGGATGTCATCGATCGTATCGGCCGCTGGGTCGACTTCAAGGGTGCCTACAAAACCATGGACAAAGACTACATGGAATCTATTTGGTG
>JBIIRX010000018.1:0-14149 GCA_044341315.1 Saccharimonadales bacterium (SeqCode) | reverse complement strand
GTGTTATTTTTTACAGCATATGATGAAAGTGCTGCATAATAGGTCCGTACCGCACTGACGGTTTGTTGGTTCTTCGCCCTGTTTTGCATGCCTGTAAATGCAACAATAGTAATCGCTGCAAGTATCGCAATGACAACAATCACAATAAGAAGTTCAACAATTGTAAATCCGTGTTTTGTCTTGAGTGATGCCCATACCATTACGCATAGTATACCATCCAGACAAAGGTTGTGTCCTCATGCGTAGTGTGCACACCTCTACGCAACACTTTGAGGAAAGTGGTATAGTAAAGTACATAAGGGAGATGACACATATGGCAGAGAATACGACACCACCTGAGGCACCAGCGCCTCAGTCAACCACACAACAAACCCAAACAGCAGCACCAGCACCACACCCAGCAGGGCCGACGAATGGCCTCGCCATTGCTGCGCTCGTTGTTGGTATTGTTGCTATTATTAGCGGCTGGATTCCGTTCTGGGGACTCATTGTGGGTATCGCTGCAATTGTGCTTGGTATTCTTGGGCTTCGTAAAGCAGGCGGTAAGGGGATGGCAATTGCCGGGCTTGTTACCGGAGCGCTCGGTGCATTGTGGGGGCTCGTTATCACAGCGTTTGTTATTATTGCGTTGGTTGTAGGCTCTCCACTGACAACTGAGCGTAGTAACATGAATAGCACCGACAGGCAGCAGCAGTCTACGGCTGATGGAAAGAAAGAGTTCGCAAAAGGTGAGACTGCTAACTTTGCAGATACGTTTGAGGTGAAGGTAAACTCAAGCGAGATGAACTTCTCGCCAGCTTCATTCTATACACCCGATGAAGGCAAGCAGTTTATACGGGTCAATCTGACCGTTACAAATATATCTGATGAATCGAAATATGTGAGTGGTTTGAATTTTGGTGTCATTGATAATGGTCTCAAAACTGGAAGTAGCCTTGTCATCGTTGCGAACCAACTGCCAAATGGTGAACTCGAGCCTGGTGCTACGATAACAGGAAATGTTGTCTATCAAGTTTCGCTCGATGCGACAGACTTAAAGCTTGCGTATGAAAGCACGACGTACAATCAAGCCTACAAAATGCAAAAAACCTCGTATACATTGGCATTCTAAACTAAAAACTCCCCGATGAAAGTCGGGGAGTTTTAATATAGGGAGCAGTCTAGTTATCGCGGCGTTCAGCTGCTTCCAAGGCACGGTTGGCGGTACTCGCAGCCTCACCGGCCTTATCGAGTGCGAATACTGCAATACCCAGTGCAATAACCGATGCGATCAGCGCAATCACTGAAAGCACTTTCGCCACTTGCGAACTGGTGTGTGCATCGTGCACGTCTCGTCGTATGTGATGCAAATTACTATTATTGCTATTGTCGTAGTCTTCAGTTGCCATATACATGCCCCTCTTCTTATTACGTACTACATGAACTATTGTGACGCATTGTGGCGAAGAGACGTGTGACATATATCACGAGTGCGGCTTTATAAGCAATAAGCCCGGTGTCGCCACGGAGCAATCTGCTCAACATGGAGATGTCCTGAAAGAATAATCATCTCATTTAACCGAGGTGATTTTTGTAAATAATGTTAGTACAGCCAAATGGACGAAGTTAGAGTATCATTCATCTCTTATTAAGAGAAGGGCCGAAGAGAGGAGCGGATGCGCTACCAGTCTCTTCGGCCCACGCCAGATCCCTAGTTCGAGCTAGTTCACCGACTACATCCGCTTTAGAGAGGACGGATCGGAAAACATCCCCTTCGCACACAGATGGTTTAATGAGTATAGTTATAATCACCTCAGTGTTCAAGCATAAACAAAAAGACTCACAAAATGTGAGCCTTTTAAAAGTTACAAATTTGTACACCTTACTGGTAGAAGTCAAAACCTCTACACTCTCAAGTACGTAGCCTATATCTGCTATAATCAACCTCGATCGGTGTCGGCTATCAGCTAACTGTAGTGACCACCTTGGTAGCCGGACACGTGTGCGGCCGTATAACTCTATGGAAGTTGCTGCCATAGAAAGTGTCGGATGACAGGGAAAGCAATGTCTGAAAAGCTCATTAAACTCTCTGTGACAAGCAAAAGTCCTCTGATTGACGAGGTTGGGCACAACCAAAGATATAGAGACGTCACTTCGTGACGTAGTATACGTACCGATGTGAAAATAGCCTCGTGGACGAACGGCTAGCAACCGTTATGTTATGTAGGGGTCGACGGGTCGAGGTGCCATTGCACCTCCCTGTCGACCCTGACTAAACTTTTATTGGAAAAACAAAACTACCTCTATAAATAGAGGTAGTTCTCAAATAATTACATGGTACTGTGTAGTGAACGAGATTAGAACAAATTTAATCTAAGGACTGCACCCCCTCACGAAATATGCAAAATCGTGAGGGGGCGAACCGGCCGTCAGTACTTACTGAGGTCGACCTTCATGTAGGTCTGGTTCTGAGGGTCGAAGTAGGCGAACTCCATCCCCTGATCCAGTTTTTCCGCCACAAAGCTGTGGAGTTCGATTGAGCGGTGAAGTGCCTTCGGAGGCGTGACGCCTAGCCTTCCACCAATTCGCCGAACGACACTCATCAGATCATTACTGATCCTTACCAACTGACTACCCATTGCGATCTTTCCCTTCGGATGTCGACATGTGGACTTGCGGAAGGATTTCTCCTTAAAAGTACTGTATCACACAAATTGGTTCGAATCCTGTTTGGATACAACAAAAAACTACCTCTAATTATGGAGGTAGTTTTAAATAATCACATGGTACACCTTATTGGTAGAAGTCAAAATCTCAATACTATTAGTTTCGGCACATAACACTATTGACTTAACAACATAAGTATGTTAATGTAAACACATAACTAAAACAAAACAAAAAGGTATTAATATAATCACCATGGGTATTAACCAAGAGCCTTCACCGAAACAGGTAAGCGAAAAGTATTCAGAGCTAGTAGAAAGCGTACGAGATAGTGCGAAAATAGAGGATCTTACAAAAAAAAGTCTTTTCGACAAGAGGAGCAATGGAAACCGTGTAATGAATCTCATGATATCCAGTGCCGATACGGACGACGAATACCTCGAAGCAATCAATCTCATACCTGAGGGCTACGACGATGGTAGACTTAAAGAATTAGGAAAAGAACAATTAGAGAGGATCGGCCTTGAAGAACTTAAAAATCAGGCGGCAAAAAGACTTGCGGCTGAAGACGAAATGACACGTTCGCAAGCCTCAAGATACATGGACCTGCGTAAAGAAACTCAGGCGGCCAGCGAAGCGGCCAGCGAATATGCGGAAAACAACATTGCACAGCTTCAGACTGCAGCGCTTGCAGACGCAGCGCTAGAGGGTGTGCAAATTAATCACCCTGATGCCATTGAAGTAAATAAAGATAACTAGAGCTACACTTTTTAAGTTGAGTTATTAATAATATCTTAAAGAAATACAAAACTACCTCTATTAACAGAGGTAGTTTTACATAATTACAATGGTACACGCTACTGGAAGAAATCGAAACCTCGATACCGATAGAGTGCAGGGTCTGTGATTGACTTTTTAGCACAAGTATGATAAAATACATATAAATTAAATCAAAGATATAAATGACTGAACACCTTAAAACAGCTGGCCCCGAAGTAAATCAAACCGCCGAGCGAATTGGCTTACCTGCTGGATTTGTAACCGAAAAAGGATCTTCGTATACCTATAAACCTGATGGCAGCATCCATCGTGACAAGTTCGATGGAACTGAATCTGAGGCAGGTATTGCAGTATTCATAGAAGATACACCAGATAATCTTGATGTTTTAACACGACTTGGAACATCTCAAAGTCACCTTCCTATTGAAAGACAGAAGAAAGGTTATATTTTACAGATTCTTGATGGAAAAAATGGTGAACCTGTAGCGGAAAAGATATTTAAAGCAGCCGATGTAAAAGACCCATCACGCTTAGCTTTTGCCCTCATAAACCCGAATGACCAAGTATTAGGCTGGGTACCTGCGAGCATTAAACCACAGTTGGGTAGTTATGTGTACGAAATGGATTTATTACCTGATGGAAAAACAGTGCGCCACCCGGGTCACCGAGTTTCCGATATCGTTCAGTGATTATAAAAACCGTCTCAAATAGCAGAGATGATTTTTAAAATAATATTGGTACACCCGACAGGATGGATCCGCCATTCGCTTTGCTCATGAACCCACCTCACTTTTGTGTTGCAAAAGACGGTTCTCAACTCTAACCGAATCGACCAAGAAAAAAGACCCATCTTTCGATGAGTCATTTTTCTTGGTACACCCGACAGGATTCGAACCTATGGCCTTCGGCTCCGCAAGCCGACGCTCTATCCAGCTGAGCTACGGGTGCATAACAAGAGTACCTTTTATAGCAAAGCTGGATAGAGCGCTCCGCTTCATTATAAAGTCGGCTTCGCCTGGGCAGCTGAGCTACGGGTGCTCAAAAGTTATCGTGGGATAGAGTCCGCTTTCTTCAACCTGGTGGTTCAAGAGAACGGATCTATCTTTGTAACTAGAAGGTGCTTTCGGCTTGAAAAAATCAAGCGAACAGAGGTTATTTTAGCATGAATAGAAATAAAAAGCTACTCTTCAAGGATGCTTTATAGGCGTAGTTTACGGACAATCACGTCGACAACGTCGAGTTTCAATGTCTCCATTGGTAACCGTTGCCCTAAAATATCGACGATCCGCTCACCGGCATCCTCAGGAAAGTACACCGACACCCCGGGAGAAAAGCGCTTACGCGGAATGAGCATAATAGAGTGGCTCTCGCCGTCTTGAATCAGACCGAACGATTTAAATTGATCAAACTCATAGAGCTGCTCTCCAATATACAACCCTTGCTTAGGGCTCAACGCATAGGTAAGGGTGCGGGGTGGGCGACGAATATACACCATAACCGCCACCGCCATCACCACAACAAGCAGGCTCAGCGTCCATGAACGCAACACAAACACATCTAGTGCAATAAACCCAAGCACCACCAACCCAAACAACACATACCACCACGGGCCTTTATCGAGATGTACATATTCTTGAGCAGACCACGTAATGGGTGGATTATCAGGGGTGTCTTCCTCACTTAACGTCTGTGGACGCGATTGCGCCACATCAAGAGGCGTAGGTTCTTCTTGTTCCGAAGGTTCTTGTTGCCAATAATTTTGATCTGCCATATCTACAGTAAGTATACCATGAGCGAAACGCATGGGGAGGCAAACAAAAAAACACCGATTGGTGTTTCAATGCGTACTTGGCGGAGGAGCGGAGATTCGAACTCCGGCTCCAGGTCTCCCCAGACTAACGATTTAGCAAACCGTCCCCTTCAGCCACTTGGGTACTCCTCCGTGCACTTGAACGATTGTAGCACAAAACAGGGGCGGGGACTAGCATGTAGCGCAAATATTTGCTATAATATAAATATAGTTATATAAATATTTTATCTATGAAGACAGTTTTTGGAGTCATTATCGGATTTGGTATCGCCTGCGCGGTTTTATTAGCTTTGGGTGTCTCAGACACGTTTGCACAAAGCGCCGTTCAAGAGGGAGTTCAAGCCGCCCGAGGTGATGGAGTTCCAACAACACTGCTCGGTGACAGTGGTATTATCACGACGGTCATTAATATCCTTCTGTTTATTGCTGGGGCGCTCGCGGTTATCATGCTCATCTTCGGTGGCCTGCGCTACACCGTATCAGGCGGCAACGCCTCAGCGGTTACTGCTGCAAAAAACACTATCCTCTATGCAATTGTCGGGCTTATTATTGCGTTTCTCGCCTTCGCAGCAGTTAACTGGGTACTCGGAGTACTGACGCCTGGCGCTGGTGGCGCTGGGTTTAGTAACCGATAGTAGTGCGCAATAAAAAAACCCTTAGCGAACAGCTAAGGGTTTTCAATATACACTTGGCGGAGAGGGAGGGATTCGAACCCTCGGTGAGTCTCCCCACGCATGTTTTCAAGACATGTTCCTTAAACCACTCGGACACCTCTCCAAAAGAGTACTTGAATTATTTTAACAGATTAGATAGTTTCAGTCGAGAGGTTGATAGGCAAGTGCGCCAACAAATATCGTATCGTAACGATCATGCAATGTGAGTGCGGCCTGGGAGATGGTCGCGCCCGTCGTAATAATATCGTCTATGAGGAGCACCGGAGCATTGATCGAGGTGTCTGAGGCAAGCGTAAACGCATGCTCGGCGGACTTCAGCCGCTCGGAACGATTCAGTCGGTGCTGCGTTATCTTATTTGCCCGTCCTAATAAAGGCACGTATAAAAGCCCGCGTTTTGTTGCAAACTGTCGAGCTATTGATGCTGCATGATCAAAACCGCGCTGTCGTATGTGAGATCTCACTGTTGGTACAGATGTCACAATTGTATGAGGCGGGTAGTGCGGTAACCCCTCATCGAGCAGCGAGGCGGCAGTTGTAGTAGCAGCACGTATAGAGCGGAACTTAAGCCCGTCCATAAGTGCCTTTAAAGCACTATGACGAATTCCAATAACACGGGCATCTTTAATAGGCAGTTTATGTTCTCGGCATACTCCTCGCGAGCAGGGCGTTTGGCACACAAAACAGCCGCTAAACGGCTCACTAGTGATGTCATATTTACAATTATCACACAACAAGGTGCCTATTTTCCCACAGCAAAAACAGGGGTGCGGAGCTATGTAGTGCAACACCCGCTCAACCATTGTGTTTTTTACGTTTTTACCACCCATTTAGTTGATTATACCGCACTCTCTCGTTATAATACGAAGGACTATTTGTCAAATGAGCCTAGAGAAAAGTGGAGGATATCATGGCCCGTAAACCAAACGAAGATCTACTCATCGAAGACGAGCTGGCAGCAGCTTTTCTCAGTGACGACGATTTAACATCAACAGACACGACTGCACCTGTAAGTGACGACACATGGGATGACACACAAGAAGAGTTCCTTGGACAGCTTGCTGTAGACGTATACGAAACTGAGAGCAAACTCATTGTGAAAGCCCGCACTGCAGGCGTGAACAAAGAGGACCTCGACGTCAGCATTAGCGACGGCATCCTTACCATCAGCGGCACGCTGAGTAGTGGTGACGACACCGATGCTATCAACTGGCACATCCAAGAGTGTTACTGGGGCGAGTTCAGTCGCACACTTGCACTGCCTGTCAGTGTAAAAGAAGACGAAGTCGAAGCAGTCCTTAAAGACGGCGTTCTCACTATCGGTTTCAACAAGATCAAGCAAGAACAAGCTAAGAAAATTCAAATTCAATAGTTTGTACTTGCCAGCAAAATACTCCCCAAACGGGGAGTATTTTTAAGCCCAAAAATGAACATAAAAAATACCCCGCGAGTATGCGGGGTATTAAGTAAGAAAGGGAACCGCTTACGCGCCAGCGTTTGAGCCTGGAGTGATTGCTGCCAATACCCAGTTCACAAGTGCGAAAGCAAGGAAAGCAATTACGAGTCCAATGATCGCGTACATAATAGTGTTCTTTGCCGCAGTTACTGAAGCGCTTGCACCACCTGAGGTTGTGTAGCGAATACCACCCCAGATCAGCATAATCACACAAATTGCACCGATGATGAAGAGAAGAATATTTACGATAGTCGTAAAGATAGAGTCACTTCCACCAAAGAGCGTTGTTGGTACGCCATCACCTTCAGCGGCGTTAATGCCATTTTGTACAGCACCCTGTGCACTAACAGGTACTACCTGCACAGCAGGTAGCGCAATCGTTGCAAAAGCAAGGATGAATGCAGCAGATACCGCTGTAATCTTTTTCTTAATTGATGTAAACATTTGATTGTTTTCCTTTCTTAATGAAATCTAGGTTATTTATAGCATATTTACAGAGGTTTGTTAACCCCTAGACGAGAAATTGACCGATTAAAAGCGCGTAAACACGAATTGAACGATCGCAAATGCCAATACTGCAATCACTAGCCCAACTATAGAGTAGAGGATAGTATTCTTCGCGGCAGTCACTGACGCGCTGTTGCCGCCTGAGGTTGCATAGCGTATCCCGCCCCAAATAAGCATTACAACTGCAACCGCACCAACAACATAAAGAAGCACATCCACAATTGTTTTAATAAGGCTCTCCGCACTATCGCCCTGGTTCTGACACACAGGGTTATTCGCGCTGCCGCTGCTATTGCAGGTATCCGCCAGTGGATTCACTGCATGGAGCGGTGTTGGCACAATCGCCGCAAACGCTAGCGCGGCAACAATAAAGCTGGCTGCAAATAATTTAATTTTTTGTTTCATTATGAAAACCTCCCGATAACAAAGTTAGTAATAGCAAAGGCTACCAACACCACCACGAGACCGGCAATAGAGTAGGTGAGCATACCTTTGGCTTTCGTGATCGTACCTGCATTTCCCCCCGATGCAATATACATGAGGCCTGAGATAACAATAACGACAACAGCAGCTGCACCGGCTACGAAGTAAGCGATATTCAGTATGTTTTGCAGGATTTGCTCGCCAGTAAGGGTAGGAATGCCATTCGCATCGGTTGGCGCCCCAGCAACAATGCCAAAAATAAAGTTTGTTACCGCAATTGAGCCCATGGCAATAATAAGCCCGACAACTGCATTAAGCACTGATTTTTTACCCTTCTCAACCTGCGCCGGGTTACTTCCTCCCGTAATAAACAGGAAGCCACCATAAATAATGAAGAAAACCGCAATGTAGGCAACAATCACCAAGCCCATATTCACCACGTTTAGTACCACGCGCCAAATGAAGTTTTCAATACCACCAACACTGTTCGGCGATACGATTGCACAGTCAGAACCAGTCGTGAGGCCGCGATACCATGGTGGAATACCAAGAAGGCTTGAGTCACAGGAGGCACCAGCCGTTTCAACAACTGGAGTCGTAGCTGCCATAACGGGTGACGCTACGAAAAATATAAATGCAGCACCAATAACGAAGTTTAGGAATTTTTTCATAAGTTGTTAAACGCTCCCCCTGGAATGAGGAAATTCAGCAGCACCCACATACCCGCGAAGGCTACCACGCCAATAACCACATTCGTAAATACACCCATCGCTTTCTTTACCTGTTCTGGGTTACCCCCAGCTGAGGTATAGAGGATGGAGCCCCAGATGATACCGGCCAGGGCGAGGACACCGACGCCGGCGATGAGGATGTTGAGGGCGATTTTGAGAATGCCCCACAAGCCAGTGTCTTTTACATCTGCGTTATCACCACCAGGCTCATTACAGCTGATGATAGATGTCGTAACGCCACCACAAGACTCAGCAGATACTACAACAGGTTGCATAAATAGATACATGCTGGCCAGAAATATGGCAATAAAACTTGCTAATACTGTTTGTTTTATACTCATAGATATGTATAGCGTACGATTATTCATGCACTTTTGCAAGCGTATAACAGATAGTAACTTCTAATCTTATACCATAGGCAAATAATTGACTAAATATAAATTTAGTTTTATTATATATATAATTCCGGTCGTCGGAAGGTTGGCCTCAACGAGAGGATGCGGAAATGGCTGGAAAGCCCCGCGGTAACAAGAGCGAGCAGAGCAAAGCTCAGAGCGCCGCTCGCAAGGAGAAGCAGAAGGAGCGCGGCTCCACTGGCTTCAAGAACGGCAGCAACGTGCACAACGGTGCATCCCGCAGCCAGAGCGGCCAACCCAAGAAGAAGTAGCTCGCGGGTATTGCGCTGAGTCGCTTGCTTCGTGCCCGCCCGGACATACTCCGGGCGGGCATACTCACTTACAAGCACAGAGAGTATTATAATTCTATGATGACAACAACGAGAGATATATCAATTTTTAAAGAGTGCCTAGACGGGCTTATTGCTCATATATACGAACATGCTTTTACATATCTAGTTGACGACTTTATGCATACTAAAAACATGTATTTTTTAACTGACTACAATGTATGGGCACATGTATACGGAAATACGTGTATTGTAGAGGCTCAAACATATACAGTTACTGCATATAAGCACCTGAAAGCAGCTTTGAAATACGCAGCTTCGCAAACTCTATCAAAAGAATTGATTTTAAAATCTGCTCAGGAATGCGGTATCGAAATTGAGCGAAAGGTAAAAAATATGCACGTACAGCGCACCGTCGATACTATCAACTCCGTACATTCATTACGATGGCTTCCTACAAAACAGTTACCTGCTACCCAAGCCCATACTAATACATCAGTAAATACAGTATTTTCCAACACAACTATAGTATATGGAACAAAACAACCCCGCCAGTTTGATGAACTTACAATAGATTTCAGGGCACTTCGTCGTAATGAGTCTGACCTATCTCTGAAAGCACTCGATATTTTTATTATTCAGGCTATTGGGCTTAACCTTTTATTTGACATACGAAAAGAATTTACACAGTATGACCTTGGTGATGGATGGGACAACGGTGCAAAAACAATACGCTATCGCACGGTTATTGGGTTTGAGAAAAGCTCCCAGATATCCCAACAAGACCTTGAGTTGTTTATTCAGAAGCGAATGCAAGACTACTCTTCTAAGAAATTCGTAGATAAAGTACATACAACGCTCTCTAAGATATACGCAGATGAACGCGCACAATATTTCACTATTGAGAAGATAAATGAAATTACAAATGGGTTAATTCTCGGATATAAGGGATGGAAGGCTATTGCGACAAAGAAGAATATCGAGCAAAGTATTAATTCTTTAAAAGTATCTGTAATTGAATAGTTCTACATGTCTTACTTTATGTAATTATTTAGTATATGCTTTACTTTTTTATGTTTTTGTGGTATATATAGTACAAATAGTCCGATAGCAATATTGAATTATTATAAATTTAATGAGCTAGTTACAATCAACTAGAAGGAATGTAAATTCGATAATGAAAAACCGTGAAATTATTGAAGCACAGAACTCTGATACCGATAAAGAAGTAAAGACTTCATATCGTAAAAAACCATCAGTCTTAGCGCGGGCAGGTGTTGCAGCTGCTGTTGGAACTGGCGCTATCGTAGGACTTTCAGCATGTACTGCTGAAGAGGTAAAACCTCTTGAACCAGAGTATAAGGTAGGAAACGTTATGCTTGAGGCAGACCTCGCTGCGTCTCGTCAGCACGTACTTGAACTTTGTAATACAGGCGAAGGCGCCGAAGAAGTAAAGCAAGCCTGGGAAGACTTCGGCTATCAAGAACGCTCTAACATGGAATGGATGGATGCTTTGAAATACGTTGGAGATTTTGAGTACCATTCTGATCCAAATGCTATCGTCAATTACGGTTCTTATACCTATCCTACAACCGAAGCTTTAGCAAAGAACTGTGTAGATGTAGCGTTTCTACTCTCTCAATCGCCAATGGATGTAGCTTATCCAGAAACAGCTCTGCCACTTCTTGAAGAGTTTCATAATACAGATAGCTCAGATCCAGTCATCCCTCTTGAGCGAATATTTAATACGATTGAATCAAGCAGAGTAGAAGCTGCATCTAACTAAAATAATCGGGCCTAATAGCACCCCCTTCTGATTGTAGGGGGTGTTCTTTTTTGTTATGCTCAATATAACCATGAGCGGCTTTTCAACTATCGTTAGATTTAAGCTAAAGCATATAACTTTAGTATTTATATTTGCGTTTCTTGGTTCTGCAGCACTAGCAACATCCGTCGGTGCCACCTCGATGCCCGCAAATGTGATAAAAATTATTTCGGACGCACAGTATGCTTCAAAAGATGATATGGAGGTGCTCGTAAGTGAATTTCATAATGCGATGAATAACGCACCGTTTACAGCACAGTGTACTAATTCAGCGAGTTATAAATCTGGTGCTGTTAATAAGAAAGATGGGGGTGAATCATTCAATTCATATTTAAAATGGACAAATGATGGAGCTGGTGAATATAGCAATGACTGGATAAGCAAAACTTCAACGCTATTAAAGTCGCTCAATGGTGAGATAGGGGGTGATATGACCCTTGAATACAGTGCCGATAATAATAATGAGGGCTGGTGTGCATTTATTGTTCGTATGGCTACAGATGCTAAGATACCTATCTCAGCAAAAGCAGTTAATGTTACTGACGAAACTGATCAAAAATCTGCAGCAATTAGTGATATCAGTAATAAATGTAGTGCAGTATTCTCGGATGCTAGTAAAAAAGTATTAGGTGCTCCAGCCACAATATCTACTTTTTTAAATGAGCTATCAACCAACGATTACAATACACTTGTAGGGCCGTACGTATTAAAAATAACTGGACAATCAGCGGGGTCCAGCGCTTGTGATGATCTCGTTAAAGACCTTCAACCAAAGATAGACGAAAAGATAGCCAGTATATGCCAACAAACTCCTGATGCTGACGGATGTACATCAGGAGGAACAACTGATGGTGGCGCAACAAACTGTGTTGTTGAGGGAATTGGCTGGATTGTATGTCCAGTAATGAATTTTATGGGTGGGGTAGTAGACGCGGCCTACGGATGGGTTGCGTCAATGCTTAAAGTACAGCCTCTTCTTACAACGGGAGATACTTCGGGCGTGTACAATGCTTGGTCGGCAATGAGAAGTATTGCTAATATCGCCTTTGTTATTGCATTTCTGTTTATTATATTTTCACAACTAACAAGTGTCGGTGTGTCTAACTACGGGGTAAAGAAAATGCTCCCTCGCTTAGTTATTGCCGCAATTTTAGTTAATTTATCATTTTGGATATGTGCTGCGGCGGTCGATTTATCGAATATTATTGGTTCATCAATGGTTAGTCTTTTTAATAGTATTGGTGGGAGCATCAAACCGCCATCAGGAGTAGACGGGTCAGCGACAGGTGATGGCGCTTGGGGTAGCTGGGGTGCATTAATAGCTCTCGTGCTCGCGAGTGCTGCAGTATACTATGTTATGTTGTCAGCCTTAATACCGGCAGTTCTTGCGGCTTTCGTTGCCATTTTGACAGTATTCTTAGTGCTCGCGCTTCGCCAAGCATTAATTATTTTACTTATTGTCATAGCACCGTTAGCATTCGTTGCTTATCTACTTCCAAATACTGAAGACTGGTTCACTAAGTGGCGAAAATTATTATTTACACTGCTATTAATGTTCCCAATTATTGCAGCAATCTTTGGAGCGTCGTCACTGGCTTCACAAATTGTCATGAATTCTGCTAACGGAAATATGATTGTTCAGATCATGGGAGCGGCGATATCAATTATCCCTCTCGCCATCACCCCAGTAGTCATGAAAGCAGCTGGCGGAATTCTTAATCGGTTCGCCGGTATTGTGAACAATGCCGAGAAAGGGCCTATCGACCGATTGCGCAAAGCGGGTGAGGGTTATCATCAAAGTCGACTCAACTTACGAAATTCTAAAGCGCTCAGTGGCGCGAACCAACTAGGCCGGGGAAGTATCTTGCGATGGCGCGCTCGGCGGGCAGCAATAGCGGGTGGACGAGAAGACGCTTCGAAAGAAGCTCGACGTGACTATATTGCAGAGAAGCTTGGTGACAGCTCTCGATTTGCTACAGCCGTTGCTGCCGGCGACGCGAAGAAGGGTGCGCAACTCGCAGACAGAGCGGTAGCAGCAGCGGAAGCCGAAGATTTGAAACAGGCGCTTGAACCCCTTAGAAGAACTCTCGCTACCTTAGATCCTGCAGAAAAGGCTAAATACCTTGAAAAAGAAGTCCAGAGCGGCAATAAGACGCGCGCAAATGCCGCACTACATTACAGTGCCTCTATTGGCGATACTGGTTTCCTTAGAAAGCAAATTGAAAACGGCACAAACCCTGATATCGTGCGTATGGCAAGACAGGCTGTTGACGCCAATGCGTCTGCAATCAAAGGTAAAGCGCCTGATCTCGTTAAAGGTGTCGAAGGGGCATTTAAATCATTTAATGGTGCCGATATGGCGCAATGGGATAAAGGCACAGCAGCAGCGTTCTCGAAATACGTTATTAATAATAACGCACGATCAACCGACCCAAGGCTCAATGCAGCAGATCAACAAAAGGCTTTGGATGATTACAACGCTTCAGTTCGATCTTTTAATTCCGCTTCGGAAGACATTCACCTAAGTCCAGAGCAGCAATCTGTATTTAAGGGTGAAACTGGAAATGCCATCATCAGAAACTTGCAAGCTGCAGGAGTTGATCCTAGTGTAGCAATT
>JBIIRX010000005.1:0-20333 GCA_044341315.1 Saccharimonadales bacterium (SeqCode) | reverse complement strand
TCCAGTATCGTCCTTTCTCCTCACGAATATCGAGCTTTTTATAATAATGAAATTGCCTACAACCTTTTAAATACAAGTAGCCAAGTCCAGCTTTCGTACAACGGCAGTCTTTTGGGAGATCCAGTACTCTATACCGACCCTAAAGATGGCACCGCATGGGCACTATTCGATACGTCGTGGAGCTATACGACTCAACCAACGCCACATGCTGCTAATCGCTCTTCGACGCCCCTCATTGATATAGAGGAATCAGTGATACAAACAACACTGAAGCCATGCGCTGACAACCAATATCGAAGCCCGGAGACGAACCGTTGCCGACTGATTGCAACTACGCAAACAGCCCCACCACCATGTAAAGAAGGGTATTATCGTCATCCTGAAACAAATCGTTGCCGTAAAGAGGAGGAACCTTCGGTACAATCGGCTTGTAAGGAGGGTCAGGAAAGAAACCCTGAGACGAATCGTTGCCGTACTGTCGTTAAAATGACTGCTGCAAACTATGACGTAAAAGGGGTTGCGACAAGTCAACAAGGGCTTCAGTGGTACTGGTGGCTGGGTATTATTGGCATTGTTGGGTCAATAGTATTCTATGCGCTTTGGGAATGGCGTCAAGAACTCCGGAGCCTTTTGAGAAAATCGCTCAGTCTGTTTGCTCGAAACAAATCGTAACCGTATACTGAATGGTATGAGAGTTTTAGGTATTGACCCTGGCACTGGTATCCTTGGGTTCGGGGTCGTTGATACCTCAAGAAGTACACAGAAGCCGTTTGTGATGGTCGACGCAGGAGTCGTGCGTACCCCGCCGCACACGCCACATGACGAACGTCTTGAGGATATCTACAATAGCCTGACCGAGATCATTGAACATACAAAACCTGATGTGTGTTCAGTTGAGAAACTCTTCTTCACGCGCAATGTAACGACGGCTATGTCGGTGGCAGAAGCGCGCGGTGTCGCATTATTGGTAGCGCGGCAGCACGGTGTGCCCATTTTTGAGTACACCCCGCCCCAGATCAAGCAAACCCTAACCGGATATGGAAAAGCTGATAAAAAACAAATGCAGGAAATGGTTCGTCTCCAACTGGGCCTCAAAGAGGTACCAAAACCCGACGACTGCGCCGATGCGTTAGCAGCGGCAATTACCCATGCACTTATGTCACGAGCGGACGGGCGAGCATAAGCTGTAGATAGTGCTCGGGTTGATTATCGTAGAGATGCGTGAGGCGCCAAAGCCGCATCCATGACCCCCTTCTGTCATGAAGGTAAAAGCCAATACTCGAATACCGGTCATACTCCCAATCAGGATGAGATAGATGAAGACGAATGGTAGCATGGAGAGCGTCGTGTGGCCCGCGTAAGGGGTGTATATGAGTGAAGGGTACTGAGGATGCGCGAAGAAGCTGCGTGTCTTGGTAAGTAAAAAGGCGGTCGAGCAGCGAATTGCAGAGCCTTGAGACTGATTCAGGAGAAATAGCAAAGAGGACGAATTGGATTGTGTACGGCAGGAGGGAGAAGGCGAGTAAGTCTATATGATGCGCTAGCGCTCGGTAGTTTTGTGGGTCTTCAAGTATTGAGCGAGCGTTGAGTAACTCTTGGAGCTGAGCAATCATAAATGCCCGTTCGTTATTGCTGCCAAGGAGTGCTCGGGTGCTTCCAGAACGTATCGTTACGAGGTAGTAGTGTGATTTTCCAAAGCGTGTCATTTTACTCATGGCTTTACTATAGATAGTTAATCTTAGCTAGTTATAAAGTAACTGCTTAAAATGACTCCGATACATTTAATACGCCACTATCGTGGTGAGGTTGGCGAGAATGTGCGATAATAAAGACAATGATTGCACACGTTCAAGGGGTTGTCGCCGAAAAGTTTGGAAGTTCCGTCATCGTTGATGTACACGATGTAGGGTATGAGGTGCAAGTTCCTGCAGGTGATTTTGATCACGCGCTCTTAGGTGAGCAAATTAAGTTTTTCACTTATCATCACATTCGCGAGCAATCCCAAGAACTATTTGGCTTTTCGTCTCTAGCTGCAAAAAAGCTATTCGAACTTCTTATTACTGTTCAGGGCGTTGGTCCAAAAGCGGCCCTGGCTATTTTGTCTGTTGGCAGTAGTGAAGAAGTTCGTAATGCAATTGCACAGAGCGATACTGCCTACATTGCGAAAGCGAGTGGTGTTGGGAAGAAGACGGCCGAACGCGTCGTCGTTGACCTTTCTGATAAAGTTGGCTTAGCGGTAACAGTGGCGCATAGCAGTGGTGTCGCGGCGACACCGGCGGGCGATGAAGCCCTCGAGGCACTTATGGCGCTGGGCTACACATTGAACGACGCAATGGCAGCACTCGAGTCGGTACCAAAAGATATTGCAACCGCCGAGCGCGTCCGTCAGGCGCTTAGAGGCTAGTATGGCGATTGAACGTATTGTCGACACTTCAATCGATGAAGACTCAAGCGAAGAGCAGGTGATTGAAGTTACCCTGCGGCCACAAAGTTTTGCAGAATACGTCGGCCAAGAACGGCTCAAAACAAACTTGAAACTCGCGATTGAAGCAGCTAAGAAGCGCGACGAGCCGCTTGATCACATACTCCTTTACGGGCCGCCTGGCCTAGGAAAAACCACGATGGCAACCGTCATCGCCAGGGAGATGGGCGCAACAATTCGTGTTACCGCCGGACCGGCAATTGAACGTGCTGCAGATTTAGCGAGTATTCTGACCAGCCTATCAGACGGCGATATTTTGTTTATCGACGAAATCCACCGCTTAAGCCGCTCGGTTGAAGAAGTGCTGTATGCCGCCATGGAAGATTACAAACTTGATATTATGATTGGCAAAGGTCCAGGAGCTCGCAGTGTCCGCCTCGATTTACCGAAGTTTACCGTTATTGGTGCCACGACGCGAACCGGCGCTCTCGCAGCACCCCTTCGTGATCGCTTTGGACATATTTATCGATTAGAGTTTTATGCGCCTGAGGAGATTTCGCAAATTATTGCGCGGGCCGCTTCTATCCTAGGGACTGATATTGAGCATGAAGCTGCTGCAATCCTCTCAACACGCGCCCGTTTAACACCGCGTATTGCCAATCGGTTGCTCAAAAGGGTAAGGGATTATGCTGATGTGAATGGCGACGGTATCATTGATACGGCCATCACAAAGCAAGCACTGGTGCTTCTTGAAATTGATGAGCTTGGCCTTGACCCAGGTGATCGGAATCTGTTGGCATTAATGATTGAAATGTATGGGGCGAATCCTGTTGGGCTCACAACGCTTGCGGCACTCACGGGTGACGAAACAAGTACGATTGAAGATTTCTATGAGCCGTATCTCCTACAAATTGGGCTTCTCGAGCGCACTCCTCGTGGACGCCGAGCGACTCCGCGTGCGTTCACGCATCTTAAAAAACCACATCCCGACTCACCTGAATAGTGGGGTATAATAATGCTATGAACCCTGACCAACCCACGCCTCAACGAACGGTAGTGCACGTCGCTCGTCCACTTGAGCCAGAGCAGCCAGTCATCAGTCCTGAAGTACAAGTAAAACACAACAATTCAAAAGCACAGTACCCCTTCTTGAATTTAAGTGCAGGTGAGTATGTGATTGTAGAGGTACGGCGCCATCCTATTGGATTGGTTATTCCACTATTTCTCGGTACGTTTCTTATACTCATTGCATTTTTGACGTTGGCGTTTTATCCAGAAATTATTAATTCACTCCAGTTGACCGGGCCACTCGCGAACGCGGGCGCGTTAATTGTGCCAATATTAGCGTTTGTGACGCTTGTGGCCCTTGGGATGTTTATTGCGTACTACGTATATGTAAAGAATAAGTTTTTTCTTACCAACGAGAGTGTTATTCAAGAAATTCAGATTTCACTTTTCTCTCGTCTTGAGCAGACGGTGAGCCTCGCGAATATTGAAGATGCGAGTTTTACGCAAAGCGGTATTTTACAGCAGCTATTTGACTACGGAGACATTCGCCTCAGTACTGAAGGTGACGAAACTACCTATAGGTTTAGTTATGTCGCCAGCCCTAAAGATCATATTGCGACGCTTAATAATGCAGTAGAGGCCTTTAAGAACGGCCGTCCGGTTGACGACAACTAAATACCCTTACTGAGCAGTGCGATTTGTTTTGACGTAATCGTCTTCCTGCTCCATAGTGGTGCGCAACGTATAGCCGGTGCAGGCGTCGGCTATACACCCGGTTGGCTCGTAGCGATAGTTGCTCTCGCCCATCCCAATTTCATTGCCACTTGGGTCATTGAAGAGTGCCGGATCAACAGATGGCAGTTTCTTTTCTGAGACAGTTCGAGGATAACTACCCTGTTGCGGTTTATAAACCTCTTCCAAACTATAATAGATGGCATTAATAGAGGTGCGTCGTGCGTCGTCGCGAGTAGCGATCTCAATATTCTGTTTTTGAATGAAAAAAATCACACTTGCAAACACAAGCACAGCGACAACAATAAGCAGTTCGATAACGGTAAATCCACGTGAAGATTTCATCTCTGTATATTATAGCAAATTAAGATTAGCCTGCGTATAATAAGTGATAGAGAAAGAGAGGGATGTATGGTAAAAAAAACCGATTCAACTGATGCGCCTGCAACTACCAAGGCTACCCAAACCCAAACGAAAACAGCTGACCAAGGAAAGCTGAAGGCACTTGGGCTTGCTCAAGAACAGATCAATAAGCAATTTGGCGACGGTGCGATCCGCCGTCTCGGAGACACGACCACTGTCGATGTGGAACTTATCGGAAGTGGAGCGCTCAGTCTCGACCTTGCGCTTGGTGGCGGCTACCCTAAAGGTCGTATTGTCGAAATTTATGGGCCGGAATCTTCAGGTAAAACAACACTCACCTTGCACGCTATTGCTGAAATACAAAAGCAAGGTGGAACCGCAGCCTTCGTCGACGCAGAGCATGCACTTGATCCTGCCTACGCGCGTCGTCTCGGTGTTGATACTGACAACCTCTTGGTTGCACAACCAGACAATGGTGAACAAGCGCTTGAGATTGTTGAAACCCTTGTGCGTTCCAATGCGGTCGACCTCGTTGTTGTCGACTCTGTAGCTGCTCTTGTTCCACAAGCTGAAATTGAAGGTGAAATGGGCGACAGCCACATGGGGCTCCAAGCCCGTTTGATGAGTCAGGCACTTCGCAAGCTGACCGGCATCATTAACAAGAGCAAGACAATCGTTATTTTCATTAACCAAATCCGTATGAAGATTGGTGTTATGTTTGGTAACCCAGAAACAACCACTGGTGGTAACGCTCTCAAATTCTACGCATCAGTACGCATGGATATTCGCCGTACCGGTCAAATAAAGTCCGGTGAGGATATTATAGGTAACCGAACGAAGGTGAAGATTGTAAAGAATAAGATTGCCCCGCCTTTCCGTGCAGCTGAATTCGATATTATGTACAATGAAGGTATCTCTCGTACGGGTGACGTCCTCGACCTTGCGGTTACACATGGTATCGTTGAAAAAAGTGGTGCCTGGTTTGGATACGGCGACGGAAAGATTGGTCAAGGCCGCGAAGCCTCAAAGCAATACCTCTCAGACAATCCGAAAGTACTCGACGAAATTGAGAAAAAGGTTCGCGTAAAGGTCGCCGAAGTTGAAGCGTAGTAGTTCAAATATACGTTTTGTATAACTAACGAAACATCCTAAGCAAGCCACATGATTATCACCGCCCTCAAAGTTCAACTCCGTGATAAAAGTAGGGTGAATGTGTCGATAGACGGTACATACCGTCTATCGCTTGATATGATGCAGCTTGCTCAGCTCGGCTTGCGTACCGGTCAAGAAATTTCAGAAGGAGAACTCGTATCGCTCGAAGAAGAAAGCCAATACGGCAAACTGTATACGCGGGCGCTTGAGTATGCATTAATTCGCCCACGTAGTCAGCGAGAAATGCGTGACTATCTTTATAAAAAAACGCGGGACACCCTTCAAAAGAACGGTGTAATTAGGAAGGGCGTTAGCACAGAGTTGACGAACCGAGTGTTTGATCGCCTTACTGAAAAGGGATACCTCGATGATGAAAAATTTGCACGTTTTTGGGTTGAGAATCGGAATGTGCGCAAAGGTACCAGCCTACGAAAACTAAAAGCGGAACTGAGTAGTAAAGGTGTTGCACAAGAGATAATTGCGGCTGTCGTAGACGAATCTGAGCGAAGCGATACCGATGAGATTCAGAAGATTATCGCTAAGAAAGCTCCTCGTTACGACGATCAGCAAAAGCTGATAGCCTATCTGGCACGACAAGGGTTTGCTTATGATGAAATTAAGGCTGCGCTAGACAATCAAGCGGATTAGTCGCTGGATTGCATTGCTTCAGCATCAGTTTGCTGGGGTTTCCTAAATGGGTTTACGAATTCATTACGCACAGATTGCATGACGGGTTCAACTGATTTAATTGCTGCTGAGCGTACGACTATAGCACTATCATTAATTTCGATAATTTGGGATCGATGAATAAGTAAGCCTGTGTCATTGATGGCCTTAAATATTCCCCTTTGTATGTTGAGTTGCTGCACGACAAACCCGTCTGTTTCAAGGGTGTAGTCTGACACCTTTCCTAGTTTGTGTTTACGATCATCAATTACTGCCATGCCGATAAGAGGAAAGCCCAGGTCGTAGAGTTTTTGTACCTGAATAACATCTTCAAGACCAATCAGCTCATCGTCACTGTCGATGATCATACCGAGTCGGCCGTATTCTCTGATATCTTGCGTACGCACAAATGACGGTCGTTCGGTAAGGAGTGGCCCTTCAAGCTCATAGGCAACAATCTTTAGGTTAGAGGGGTCAATAATTGGCGTAGTAGTGTGCGCCAAGCGCGTGCCCGTCTGTAAGCTCATAACTGGGGTTGCAGCGAGGCGTGATCCAAGGAGTAGCATGATTCTAGTATAAGCTTTTTGCTGGCTACGCGCTACTCGCCAAAAGGATTATTCCGGCCTTCAGGGATGGTGGGGGTTGCTGCTTCGTTACTATCGCGCAACGCCTGAACTCTGTTGAGGGTGGATTCGTCGATTGTGCCAGTCGAAATAGAGGAGGTATAGGTCGTATCAGATGGGGAAGCGGTGAGAATGAGATTAATTTGTATAACGGCGACCGCCAGAACGGCTACTATACAAATGAAAAAGATAATCATATGAAAGCGTCTTAAAAGTGAGCCAAAAGATTTAGATACAACGTTGGGTGAGTGTTTTTCCATAATTACCGTACTGCTATGTTAATTTTAATATCACCGACTGTTACGTTCGTACCAGCGTTTGTTTGTGGGCGTGAAATATCGAGTGAGGTAAGCTGGAGAACAGGTAGGTTTCCTTCAATGAGTGTAATGAAACGAACAAGCGACGTGTAATTTACGGGATTATTGAGACGAACAGTTATTGAGTAGGTGCCGCTGCTGGGATCGTCAAAGTCAGTGGATCGAATAGATACACCTGCCTGGTTAGCGTAGGCGCGGACGTCGTTTAACGCCTCTGCTTGATAGTTTGATGGGGTTGCGAATACTTTGTCGGCTTTAGCAATAAGCGCTTCGTTGTCGGCAATCTTTTGGCGTAAGGTTTGGAGCTGGCGGACTTGTGTTTCGCTCGCAGTTGCATCAATCAGCCGCTTATTGACATCCTCTGAATAGGTTTGGACAGTCGTTAAGCCGAGGTAGAACAAGGCTGCTCCGCCGAGTACGGCAGCGACAAGAATGAAAGAGAGGATTCCGCGCATTGTTTGTGGCTTAAGTGATGAAGCAGCCATATATTAGATCCCCCCTTGATTAAAGGCTACGGTTAAGGTGACTTTTATTGGATACTCGGCAATTCCTTCAGTTGAGCTGGTACCTTTTGGGCTGACCGATGTAAAGAGTGGGGATTGCTGAAGTTTCTGTTGGATTGCAACCGCCTCCTCATCGGTTTTAGCATACGCTACAATTTCTGTCGGTGTTCCTGCAAACACTGCTTGATCGAGGTTGAGCTCACCGAGTACCGTACCAGTTGGCATGAGTTGCCCAACGGTTGTGAGCACCTTTGCGTAACTTTTTGATTGATTAAGCGTCGCACGGGCGCCATCTAGTTTGGCCGCTAGGGCATCGACACGCTGCTTTGTATCGCTGTACGCAGCAGATTGGACGTCATTTGCCTCAATACGTTCTTTGGCGGTCGTTTCTGTTTCTTGGAGTACGGTGTATGAAACGTACAATGCTCCGAGAATAAAGAGAAGCGCAAGAATTATAAGGCCGAGATATCGCAAAAGAAACACGTTAACACGCGCGGCACGAAGTTCTGCTTTTTGATCGGTTGAAAGAAGATTGATCATTTCCATACCTTTCCGGGGTTAACACTCGCAGCACCTGCAACCGTAATGTAGCGAGGGCGGAATTGCTTTGGAGGTTCCTGCACTTTGTCGAAGTTGAGTTTTTGCCACGGGCTGGCGACTCGGGCTGCGATGACGAGCTTATCGGTAAAGTATTCGCCGATGCCGGGTACGTTACTACCCCCGCCAACAATTAAGAGCTGCTCTACCTTACGCTCACTGTTAATACGTTCGGTGTAATAGCGCATGACCTTTTTTGTTTCCGTAAGAATCGTTTCCAAGCTCGGTGTGAGCGCTTCGACAAGCTTTTGTTGGCGTGGTCCAGCACTGAGCCCATTGAGTACTTTCATTTGATGTGCGTTTTCCAGGGCGATGTTCATCTTTTTTGCAATATCGAGTGTAAACGTGTTGCCGCCTACCTGAACACCACCCGTCACGCGAATTGAGCCGCGATCGAGAATAGCGATGTCGGTACTTGTTGGTCCAATATCAACAATAACCGTAGGAAGTGTGCCGTCTTCGGCTGCTGTAAGGACGCGCCCTACGGAATTAATACTCGGTTCGATAAGGATAGGCAAAAGCCCGGCGTTCTCAACGCTCTTGGTAATATTGTCTATGACAGTTTTCGCAACGGCGCTCATCAAAACGGTCATTGTTTTACGATTTCGTTCAATAACTTGATAATCGATATAGAGCGTCGAAACAGGAATTGGGATATATTGTTCAGCCTCAAGATTTACCGCCTCATCAAGTGACTTTTCTGCAGACGTTGGGAGTGTGAAGGTACGCGTGTAGCTACGAGCAGTTGGCACGGCGATTGCCACAGAACGTGTCGACAGTGTACCTGTGACGTTGTGCTCGAGGAGTGTTTTGATGCTGTCGGTTAAAAATGTACTATCAGACGATTCGAAGGCTTCTTTCGTCTTAACGGGATCAAGATCGAGGGAGCCATAGCCATTGACGATCCACCGCTTAGGGTCGATTGACATTAATTTGATACCAGTCGTACTGATATCAAGCCCTAAGATTGGTTTGTCCTTATAAAATAACTTCGACATATGCCCACTAATGTGTAATTACCTCAGTATTATAGCATGAAGTGCCCCCTGAAACGTATAGTGAATATGCTTACTTAACGTTCTGCGAGAGCTGTGCAATTGGGGTCATGACACTAGCGGCAATGAGCCCTACCATACCTCCCATAAACACAATCATAGCCGGTTCAATAATTGAGCTAATACCGCTAATCGCCAGGTCAACTTCTTCTTCATAGAAATCGGCAACTTTGAGGAGTACCGTGTCTGTTTGACCAGTTTCTTCACCGACAGCAAGCATTTGTGCGACAATTGGCGGAAATAAATCGCTTTTTTCGATTGTAGCGGATAATGACTTTCCATTCTTTACCTCAATGGCCGCATTCGAGAGCACTTCTTCAAAATGTACATTGCCAACAGCACGTGCTGTGACGTTCAATGCCTCCAGAACGGCCACACCCGCGCCCATCAGGGCCGAAAAGGTTCGAGCGAAACGCGCAACGGCTGTCTTCGTGACGATGCTTTTAATACCGGGTATCTTCAGGAGGAGGCCATGGAACTGGCGTTTTCCGCGCGTGGTTCGAATATAGCGCAGCAAAATAACCACTGTCGCAACTAAAACGGGGATGATGATAAACCAATACGATGTTAATATGTGGCTTATTCCAAGCATGAAAAGGGTAATACCGGGAAGCTTCGCGTCAGGGCCACCGAGGTCGGTGATGATCGTGCCGATTCTTGGAATGACGAAAAGCATCAGACCAAAGAACGCGCCAACGGCAATAAAAATCAATACCATAGGATAGGTCATGGCGCTCTTAATTTTCTTGCGAATTGCGGTTGCTTTCTCTTGTTGAGCGGCAAGTCGCTTCAAAATGTCATCAAGAATACCTGCAGCTTCACCAGCCCGGACCATATTTATATAGATGTCGTTAAACGCCTTCGGATGTTTTGCCAGTGCATCACCCAGTAACATACCGCCTTCAATATCTTTAATAACAGCGGCAAGCACTCTCTTTAAGGCTTTATCCTCCTCGTGCTTTTCAATCGAAGAAAGCGAGCGCAGTAATGGAACACCGGCGCCAATCATGGCACTGAGCTGGCGAGTAAATGCAACCAGGTGGTCATTCTTTACCTTTGAAGGCTCAAACAAATGCGAAAAATCAAACGATGCATTTGATTCTTTTATTTCTTTGATACTAATAGGGCGAAGCTGTTGTTTATTGAGCGCTGTAATAACAGCTGCGCGGTCGGGGAGGTCTGTCTTGCCGCGAATCAGAGTGTTCTGCGCATCGGCAGCGATATACGCAAATGATGGCATTACTCTCTACTTACCCTCAGCACTTCTTCAATGGTGGTCTCTCCTCGAAGGGCTTTAATGAGCCCGTCAATTTGCATCGTAATCATACCGTCGCGGATTGCTTGGCGTTGAATCTCTGCGCTCGACGCATGAGTCATGATAAGTTTTTGAATATTTTCAGAGTTATAGAGAACTTCATAGATACCAACGCGCCCGCGATAGCCTTCTTGAACATCATCATCATTATAATTTGGATTGGCCTTCCAAAGGGTCTTAAAGCCGAATTCATCAGTGCTCAGCGGCGTATTGCCTCCAAGTCCAGCTGCGGCGGCTTGTTTTTCGAGTTCATGAATAACTCGAAAGTCTTGGCCTTTTGGAAGCTTGAAGAGCTGGAGGAGCTGTGTTTTTTCTTCCTCGGTTGGTGTGTAACTAACACGCACCAGTCGCTGTCCAACGACAGCTCGAATAGTGCTGGCAATCAAGAATGGCTCAATATTCATATCGAGCAAACGCGGAAGGGTAGTAGCAGCGTTATTGGTGTGCAGTGTACTAAACACCATATGTCCGGTAAGGGCAGCCTGAATTGCTAAACCGGCTGTTTCACTGTCACGGATCTCTCCAACCATAATAATGTTTGGATCTTGACGCAGTAGCGCACGGAGGCCCGATGTAAAGGTCATACCAGCCTTGGGGTTGGTCTGTGTTTGGTTGACGCCTGGAATTTTATACTCAACTGGATCTTCAATGGTTGAAATGTTGACGTTAGGTTTATTGAGCGTTGTTAAAATACTGAAAAGACTGGTAGACTTACCACTCCCAGTTGGTCCAGTCATCAGTACAATACCGTTTGGTTCGTGAATCTCGCGTTCTACATCTGCGAGCGCCTTACCCCAGAAGCCGAGCTGGTCAAGCGTTACGGCTTTATTTGATTCATCAAGAATACGCATAACGACCTTTTCACCGTCAACAATTGGCAGGGTGCTGACACGAAGTGCGAATTGACGGCCGCCGATAGTAATCTTAAATCGTCCATCCTGCGGAACGCGACGTTCGTCGATCTTGAGATTAGCCAGAATTTTAATACGGCTAATAAGTGCACCTACGACGGTCTTCGGAAGGCGGTTTACTTCTTTTAGTACTCCATCGACGCGATAGCGGATTTGAACGGCATCTTCTCGAGGTTCAATATGCACGTCGCTGGCATGTGAGCGAATAGCATATTCAAGAATCAAGTTTACAGTTTGTGCAATTGGCGAATCTTCTGAAATATCTTGATCCGCATTTTCAGCAGCTTGCATGATATCAGCTTGCTCACGTTGTACATCAATAACTTCGTTGAGCTCTTTATTCACATCACCTCGATACAAATCAAGGATGGAAAGAATAGTATCAATCGGGGCGATATAGATCTTAGAGTTTGTGCCAATTTCTTTTTGAATAAAGTTAACCGCCTGAACGTCGTCAGGGTCTTCCATTACCAAGTGGTGTACACCTGCTTCATCGATTTTAAAGAGGGCTGCCATGTACTGGCGAGCAACGCGTTCGGGAATTTTCATGAGGACTTCGCGTTCGACAGTACGTGGGTCTACTTCGATGTAAGGAATGCCGCTATAGTCTGAATAGGCCTTTAAAACTGTTCTTTCATCAGTAATGCGGGCGTCAAAAATAACATCCTTCAAGGAGCGCTTTGAACGCTCTGCCTCTTCTTTGAAGGTAGTAAGCTGCTCTGGTGTTGCAAGGTTTGCCCGCCCAAGCACCGTTTCAAGTGTTGTATCTGAAATGCGCATATTGCTTACGCTCCATTGTAAATCAGTGGCTTGAAATTCGCTAGATACTATCTGGTATAATTGGAGATAATGAGTATAGAGGTACAAAGCGAGCAAGCGATGAAAGCTTTAGCGGAGAATATAGGCAAGCGGCTTCATGGCGGCGAAGTATTCGAGCTCGTTGGTGACGTTGGTGCCGGCAAGACGACCTTCGTAAAAGGCCTTGCGAAAGGGCTCGCTGTTGAAGATGAGGTGCAAAGCCCTAGCTTCACTATTAGCCGTGTCTACGACGCCCGCGACCAGCTGCAGCTGGCGCACTATGATTTCTATCGGCTTAACGATGCCGGTATTCTTGCGGATGAACTGGCTGAAGTAACAAAAGACACTACAACTATTACCGTGATTGAATGGGCTGATATTGTAGACGGTGTGCTTCCAGAACATCGCTATACCATTACTTTCGCATCGCCTTCAGAAACCACTCGGACAGTGACACTGCCGGAGGCACTCGCGGAGTATACCGCATGATTCTTTGTCTTGATACCTCAACGCCAACCTGTCATTTTTCAATGATAGAAGGTGACTGGCGCTACGACACGAACTGGGAAGCAGGCCGCGGACTCGCTTTGGGCTTGCTTGAATTCATTGAAAAAGAAATTACCTTTCAAGAAAAGGCATGGAGTGATGTAACGGGCCTCGTGATTTTTAAAGGACCAGGTAGTTTTACGGGCCTGCGTATTGGTGTGACGGTATTTAACACGCTCGCTGCAACCAACCGGTGGCCGATTGTTGGTGTGCAGGGTGAAGACTGGCGTCGGCAGGGTATAGCACGATTAGCGGCTAGCGAGAACGACGAATTGGTGTTGCCGGAATACGGTGGCGAAGCACATATTACCAAGCCGCGTAAATAGTTGTACAATAAAAGTATCGTCCAGTTCTCCTCAACTGATGCACTGGACGTTTCTGAATTACTTGAAGCATTTCGGAGGTTTGTGATACATCGAGCCAAGATGAACACTTGGCCAAACCTTGCCGAAGGAAGGACACACCATGATAGAAGGAATTATTGCCGCAATTATCGGGGTACTTGCTGGCGTTGGCGGCACCATTACCTATGAGCGACAAAAACGCGTCGGGGGAAAACACAAAGCTGACCAAGTGGTCGCTGATGCAAAAAACAAAGCCGGAGACATTGTTCTTAAAGCAAAAGACGAAGCCTTAAAACTTGCTCGTGATGCGAAACAAGAAGAGGCTGATCGTCGCAAAAGTTGGGAAAAAACCGAAACCCGCTTAGCAGAACGCGAAACGAACCTTGATAAGAAACTCGATGAACTTGACAAGCGCGCAGAAAATTTACGGGCACAAGAAGACGAAGTAGAGGCGTTAAAAGACGAGATTCGAGACATCCGCGCCCGGCAACAAGAAAAGCTCGAAAAGATTGCAGGCCTAAAGAAGCAACAAGCTGCTGAGAAGTTGCTTGAAATGACCGAGCGAGACATTAAAGATGACCTTACGGGACTGGTTGCGAAACTACAGAATGAAGCGAAAGATAACGCCGAAGAGAAAGCGCAGCTTATTTTAGTAAGTGCGATGGAGCGAATGAGCAGTGAAGTGACGGCAGAGCGTACCGTAACTGCTATCAAGCTGACCGACGACGAAATGAAGGGCCGCATCATCGGTAAAGAAGGCCGAAACATTCAGGCGCTGCAACGTGCGACCGGTGTTGACATTATGGTGGACGACACTCCAGGTATGATTATCCTTTCGAGCTTCGACCCGCTGCGACGACAAGTGGCTCGCTTAACGCTAGAAATGCTGATGAAAGACGGGCGTATTCACCCTGGTCGCATTGAAGAAGTAGTTGCTAAAGCAGAAAAAGAAATTGATAAAGAGGTTACTCGAGCTGGTGAAGACGCAGCTCGTGAAGTTGGCGTTATCGGTATTCCAAAAGAGCTCATTCGTTTGCTCGGTGAGCTGAAGTTTCGTACCAGTTACGGCCAGAACGTGCTGTTGCACAGTACTGAGATGGCACACATGGCAGGCCTCATTGCCGAGGAGATTGGCGCTGATGTGCGGATTGCCAAAACCGCCACGCTTCTTCACGATATTGGCAAAGCAGTCACTCATAAGGTCGAGGGCAAGCACCACCATATTGGTGCTGAGCTAGCGCGTAAATACGGTATGAGCGACGCAATCGTGCATGC
Organism: Saccharimonadales bacterium (SeqCode); assembly: GCA_044341315.1. GTDB lineage: Bacteria > Patescibacteriota > Saccharimonadia > Saccharimonadales > Saccharimonadaceae > Microsaccharimonas. The sequence goes on along the minus strand of JBIIRX010000005.1, from coordinate 5,706 downwards.
CATTGAAGCCCACCACGACGACATTGAAGCTACGACAGTAGAGGCTTTGGTCGTTCGCGTCTGTGACGCGCTGTCAGCCGCTCGCCCTGGTGCCCGAAATATTAGTGCCGAGAACTTCGCAGAACGTATGCGCGAACTGGAAAATGTTGCCAACAGCTTCCCAGGAATTGATAAGTCGTATGCAATTAGTGCCGGCCGTGAAGTGCGCGTGATTGTTCGTCCTGAGGCTGTCGACGATTTATCGGCCATTAAGCTTGCCCGTGATATTGCTAATAAAATAGAAAGTACCATGCAGTATCCAGGTACCATAAAAGTGAACATTATTCGCGAGACGCGGGCGATTGAGTTCGCAAAATAGCACATAGTGCTGGGGCGTTGATGTCCACATTGAATTACGACGATTTTAGTTGGCTCAGCGTACCGGCCGATGGAGCAGCGCGACGGTTATTGGGCTGTGAGCTCGTACGGCAGCTGAATGGCAAAGAAATTCGAGTGCGCATTGTCGAAACCGAAGCCTATCACGAAGCTGATGAAGCCAGCCATACATTCAATGGCCGCACAAAACGCAATGAAGCAATGTATCTGGATCCGGGTCATCTGTATGTCTATTTTATTTACGGCATGCACTACTGCTGCAATATCGTCTGCGGTCCAAAAGATGTCGGTGCTGCCGTACTCATACGTGCTGTTGAGCCGATAGAAGGATGTGACGAAATAGAAGCTCTTCGTGGCATGAAAGGTGTGAAGGTAACGAACGGCCCAGCTAAATTGTGCGCCGCTTTAGCGATTGATAGTGCGCTTGATGCTCACGATTTAAACTATCAGCCATTACAGCTGGTACGTAGGCCGGCGCTTCCAGACGACACCATAGTTGTCGCGCAACGTATCGGTATTTCGAAAGCGGTTGATGAGTTAGCGCGCTTTTATATAAAAGACAATAAGTATGTATCGAGAACCTAAATACTATAAACTAATTTCAATCGTCAGCCCACGATGGTCCGAAAGGCCATCCTCAGAAACGGTAATCTTCTCAAACGAATATTCTTTTGGAATCAGTGCATAGTCTGTGCGCTTGTTCATACTTGGATAGGAGATATAAGGAACGTCGGTAGAGGCAATATATTCGTCGGCCCACAAATGGCTGGTTTCCTCAAGATGGGTCAAGTTAAAATCACCAATTAAAATACGTTTTTCTTCACGTGCTTTTAAGATAGAAAGTGTTTCTTCGAGTTGTGGGGTTGCGTAATCGACAGTATCGGTAATTGAAAAATGAATGTGCCCAATGCGGACGATTTGATCACCAACCCAGACATCAACAAGCTGTAGAATACGGTCGTGTTCATCACCATCGGCTCTTTTTAAAATAAGCGTATCGGACGATCGGATGTGGTACTTAGAGATCAGTGCTAAGCCTTCGCGGTACACTTCGTAGTCTGGGCTGGATTGCCGGCGGCTAATCGTACTTACTTGGTAGGGGTAGCCAAGCGTTTGATTCAATAGTTGTGCCTGATTGTGCGGAGAGACGGTGGGGAGAAAGACGGCTTCCTGGAAGACGACAACGTCGGCATTAGTGCGTTCAAGGTAGTCGATAATTCGTGGACTTCGTTGTTCCCAGTTCTCGAAGCCCTGGAGGTTGAGGGTGGTAAGTGTAAGCTTCATGTAATAGTTTAGTATAGTCCCCAGGGGCTTGGCCTGCAAATTCAAGTGCGAGTAGTTTATTCAACGACTTTCTCGTAATAAGCTTCTCGAGCTGGTGAGTCTATAACAGCTTTTGTGCTAGTTTTCGCCACCTTAGCGTATTGTGGAGCATTCCACTGCGCAACGCCGTCATGATGCGAGCATGCGCCTCGTCCAGTAGCGCAAGAGGGTGAATAGGTGCCATCGTTACAAAGCGTACAATACCCTATTATCTCTTCTTCGTATGTTGTAACAGTCTCGTCGTGGCTTTTTTCCGGAATAGCTGGATGATAGATATACGTAGCATAGTTAATGCCTGCGTTTGTACAGTTTGTCGTCACCGAAGTACCATCGCAAATAGATTTTTGCTTTGGCTCTGGCTGAGACACGTTACTATAGCCGTTTACTTTATTGGTGACGTTATCCGTAGGACTCGGAACAGATTGCGCAGCAAATACGACGGCTAAAAAGGCTACTGCTGAAAATGCGATTAACGCAACTCGTTTCATACAGTATTTATATCATTTTAAACAGCATATGTACTAGATGTTTGGTTTACCGATGTCTATCAATACAAATAACAAACAAAAACCTCCATTTTTTAGATGAAGGTTTAATGATTCATATTGGTCGGGGTGAAAGGGCTCAAACCTTCGACCTCTCGGTCCCAAACCGAGCGCGCTATCAACTGCGCCACACCCCGATGGTGTTTTGACTTAGAGTAGTATACAACACCTTGGTGGCTTTTTCCAGTTTTTTAGTCGCTTGCCGTGCTCGCCATTGCGAAGTTGTTCCTATTCACGCTATTATAGTGCTACACACCTGTACGTATTCTATGAAACAATTCGTAAAAAACATTGGTACTTTTATTAAAACGCATCCAAAAACCGATGTGGTTATTTTGCTTATAGGCCTCGCCGTATTCGTAACTATTACGTTATTGAACGCCCCGCGGGCATCAATCTGGTTTGACGAAGCGTTTAGCGCGTATATCATTCAGTTTAATTATTGGGACATTGCCCGCTACACAGCTAACGATGTGCATCCGCCGTTCTATTATTGGGTATTGAAGAGCTGGACGCTCTTGTTTGGCACAACCGACCTGGCGCTCCGTTCGCTCAGTATTGTGTTCGGCGCAGGGGTCATTACTACTGTCTTCACATTGACCAGGAAGCTTTTTAGTCGCTCAACTGCCTGGGTAAGCCTACTACTGTTAGTGCTTTCGCCGATGCTTATCCGGTATAGCGATGAGGCGCGAATGTATACACTGGCCGCCTTGATTATTTTCATTGCAACGTATGTGCTGGTTCGAGCAACTGAAACCAAGTCTCGGAAATTATGGATTGTCTACGGGGCGTTGGTTGCACTTGGTATGTGGACGCACTATTTTACCGCTTTCGCCTGGTTGGCGCACTGGGCATGGCGAGCAGTACTGACGTGGAAGAAGGGTACTTCTTTCAAAGCGTTCCTGAAAGCCCTTTTCTCAAGAAATTGGATTATCGCCTATAGTATTGCTTTCGTCGCGTTCCTGCCATGGTTGATTGTTATGGGGTATCAGCTCGGTGTCGTACAAGCGAGTGGATTCTGGATTGGTCCTGTTGGTGTCACGACGCCAGCAAACTACGCGACCAATTACTTTTACTATCTTGAGTATTACCAAACGCAAGGCTGGCTGGCCTTCCTGGTGCTGGCTATCGTCGCGCTGGGTGTCGTATTGGTTCCAAAAGTATACCGTTCTCTCACCACCAAAGAGCGCTCCGCCTTTTTGCTCATTAGCTCACTGGCGTGGGTGCCGGTAGTACTACTTTTCATTATGTCGTTACCGCCACTTCGCCCATCGTTTGTCGAACGATACCTCATACCATCAATCATTGCGCTGTCGGTATTCTTGGCAATCGTACTTGTCATAGGTACTCGGCGCTGGAGACCGATACTCCGAATACTTCCGGTGTTGGCAATTGTGGGGATGATGGTTTTTGGTATAACCAATGTCTTCACATTTGGTAACTTTAACAAAAATACCAACTATCACATTTTCACGAAAGAAGTGATTGAAGAGATACACCAAAAGGGTAAACCAGGGCAACCGATCATTGCCGAGACACCATGGATGTACTACGAAGCCGTACAGTATGCAACGCCAGACTTCCCCGTCTATTTCCTCAACGACAGCACCGATTACGAGTTCGGGTCATTGGATATGCTGAAGTACAATGATCGCAACAAGATTATCAATCTCGATGCGTTCGAGAAGCAGCACCCTACCATTTGGTTCATTGGCCAAAATGAGTTTGGTGAGCTTGGTCCATACACACAAAGCTGGCAACGACTTCAGAACATCCAAATAACCGATGAGTTGACTGGGCGAACCATTTATCGAGCGGCTGAGTTTAGCGTACGCTAGCGAGGAATAACACGGTTAATGTGTGGGATCTTCAAAATACCCCAAACAATCAGAATAGCGATCGCACCAAACAGGCTATTAAGAATAGTATCGTCGGAGCTTACAAACAGGAAACTGATAATGATAATGGCGACTCCGTGGACAATATACGCCGTTAAGGAGTGAGTACCGATAGGCCGCAGCAACCACCCAAACAGCCGCTCGATCTGCGGTGCAAAAATGTTAAAGATGAATAGGTAGCCCGTAAACCATAAAAATGCCACCAGGGCGCGGAGCAGTCCCATAGTATCCTTAGCGAATAGGTGAGCGGTTGTTCTATCAAGTATTGTCGAAATACCAGGTAGGGCAGTGCTTATGACTGAGAAAATAATGGTGACGATAGTAAGCCCAATAACGCTGGCGGTAATCACGGTGCGTCTTGTGCTGGTGTGTCGCTTCCACCATGCTTGAATAGCGGGCATATAGTAGCCGGCTATAACCGGAATAAAGAACACGAACTGCCACTGCAACGCTTCGTCCTGGAGCGCCCAGCCTACCATGAGCAGCCCAAGACTCAGGAGTGCAACAAGCCAAGCCTTGCCCTTTCGCAGCAGCCAGATCGCGAGTGGTGCTGCTGCTAAGAACAGGGCGTAGAGTTTCAAGAAGTAAATCCAGACAAACGTATACGAGAGTGCTAGGCTATCAACGATTAAACCACCCCAGTCACCTCGTTGGTAGGGAAGTCCAGGAGCACCGCCCGTCAGCGGAATGTACCAAAGCGCTACGGTATACACAATGCTCCCGATGACCGCCCATATATACAGCGTCAATGCTCGGCGCCAGAGCGTCAGGGTCACCTCTTTGAAGCTGCGCTGGCTATCCTTTCGCCCACGAATGAAGCCCACCAAAAGCCCAGAGATAATAACGAAGCCTTCGGCGGCGGTAACCCATAATAGAGCCCTACCTGATATAAATTCGAACACGCTCGGCCAGCGTGATAAATGATCAACGATGATAATAACAATAAAAAACCCCCGAAGGAGGTCGAGTGTATGAAAACGCTGTGTCTGCGTACGTGACGACATGTACTCTATTATACCTGTATCGCTGTGAATCGACTGATATAATAGGTTTATGAACACTCTTCCATACGAAGCTCCTGATTTTACCCTAAGCGATGCAGACGGCACTGAGCACACCCTCTCAAGCTACCGCGGCCGCTGGGTGGTACTGTATTTCTATCCAAAAGATGACACACCGGGGTGTACTGTTGAAGCCTGCAGCCTCCGCGATGCCCGCGACACATTAGCGGAGATGGGAGCGGAGATTATTGGTGTCAGTCGTGACGAGCCGAGTAGCCACGAGCAATTCAAACAGAAACACTCGTTGAACTTTACGCTTCTTACCGATGCGGATGCAAAGGTGATTGAGCAATTTGGCGCCTGGGGTAAAAAGATGTTTGGAAAAGAAGGTATTCTCCGAAAAACATTCATTATCAACCCTGACGGCCAAGTAGTAAAAGTGTACGGGCGGGTCACACCGATGGGGCACGGAGAACAAGTCATTGAGGATCTTCGAGCGCTACAGGGATGAAATACCTGGTAGCTGTCAGCGGTGGGGTTGATTCGGTTGTACTGCTCCATAGG
>JBIIRX010000016.1:0-14643 GCA_044341315.1 Saccharimonadales bacterium (SeqCode) | reverse complement strand
GTCTTATTTCTTTTTAAGCAGTAGAATTTCACGCGCAACCACTTGATCTGGGCGGTAGTATAAAAGGTCTTCACTCTCAACTGTTTGCAGTTCAATACGCTCATAGCCATAGTCACCAAGCTTTTGAACAAGCGGTAAATGGCTGAAGCGGCCTTCCTTATCACGCCACGCGGGTACCGCTACTGCAAGGGGGGTACCGCTTTTTAGCTGTGCGGCTGCATTTTTTAGGAAAGCACCAATGATGTGGTTACAGTTACCTCGGACTTCGGTGAGTTTTGAGGGTGAAGGGGGAGCGCTAAAGGGCTGGCCAAGGTAGGCTTCACTTGCGATGGCATCAATGGGCTGCTGCCACTGCGCATCCATGGCATCACCCTCGTGAAGGTACCAGTCGAACGAAAGCTGATAGGTGTCTTTCAGCCAGTTCAGGTTGTCGCGGCTATAGCGGATCATTTTTTCGGCAAGATCAGTGCCATATACAGCTTGTCCGAGTAAGGCGGCTTCTTGTAATATCACCCCGGTGCCACAGAAGGGGTCGAGGATTCGCTGTGGTGGTGCTGATGGGTGAGTAAGCGGCGCGCCGACGGCAAGGTTGATCATAATCTGGGCGAGCTTTGGGGGGAGCATACCAACAAAGGCATCTCGCCGTGGCCGACCTTGGTCGCGGGCGGCGAGGGCGGTAATGTTTTGTGCGCCTGTACTTTCGGCGATAATGATTGAGTCTTTGCCACGGAAGACGAGCAGCTCGACTTTTGTGGGTGAAAGGCCAAGTTTATTATGGTGTGACGTTGCAGTTGTGAGGGCGACATCTTGGTTTGGAATAAGTCGCAGACTTACTCCAGATTGCTTGAGTTTACTCTTGAGTAACAACCCGGTTTTTTGGATGTCACGTGGGTTTGTACGAAAGTCATAGGCGCTGATGCCGAGAGTAATTTTGTGCTCGCTCTGTGCCCACTGCTTACTGTAATGTTTTACGATCGCGTTACTGGCGCTGCGCCAGTCACCAGTTGGGCCTTCAAGTACCACAGTTCCAATTTTCTGGCTGCCGCCGAGGCGCTGCACGTTAACCCGGGCTGCGGCGGGTGCTTCAAACGTGGCTGCCTGGCCGGTGTACCATGAAACATCTTCATAGAGTCGCTCCAGTTCGGCGATTGAAAGTTTGGGTTGACGGCCTAAAAGTGCAATATACATATCATAAGTATACCAATTAATCGTCGTAGCTTATAATAGGGCTATGAAACTTTCATTCCGTGGATGGCTGACTTTGGTGACATTGGTGCTACTAACAATTGTAGTCATTGCTGCCTGGCCGGAAATTATGAAAGCGTGGGGGCTGCTTGGCCAAGTGAATTGGTACATTTTGCTTCTCCTGATTCCGGTGCAGTTGGCGAGTTACTATGCAACGGGGGGCATGATCTTTTCGTACCTTCGTGCTAAGGGAAATCTCGAGGATGTATCGCACTGGTCAATGACTCGCATGGCATTGGAGCTCAATTTTGTGAATCATATTTTGCCAAGCGGCGGTGCGGCTGGCTTTTCGTACCTCGCTTGGGTGTTGAGTCGTTATAAAGTGTCGGTGTCCCGTTCAACCATGGCACAAATTATTCGGTTTGTGCTGACATTCCTGAGCTTTGTGGTGCTATTGGTCGTGGCAATTATTATTTTGGCGCTCACCGGACACCTCGAGCGAGCAACCATTTTCATTGCCATCGGGTTAGTCATTGCAGCAGTTGGTGGAACGGCAATTCTGATTTGGTTGGTAAAAAGTAATCAACGGTTGCAGCGCTTTTCAGTATGGGTAACGAAGACGATTAACCGTTTTATACGCTGGATAACCCGTGGTAAAAAGCGCGTTGTTGTGCATGAGAAACTATTTCTTGAGTTTTTCCAGGGCTTACATGATGATTATTTGTCGATTCGCCGTGAGCGCAAAATCTTAGTCACGCCGTTCATATGGGCGCTAATTGCCAACATCCTTGACGTTGCCTTACTCTGGGTCGCTTTTTGGGCTCTTGGGTATACCATCGACGCACCGCTGCTGTTTGTGGCCTTTGGCGTTGCCTCGATTGCGAGTGCCGTTTCGGTGACACCGGGTGGAGCGGGGGTCTACGAAGCAATTATGGTGGCCTTTTTGGCAACCAGTGGTGTTACGCCGGATGTTGCAATCGCGGGAACATTGCTTGCGCGCGTTACGCTGCTTGGTGGTACGATCGCATTTGGTTATATTTTCTACCAACTAAGACTGAACAAATATGGACAGCGTCCAGCTGAGCGTTAGCGACTTTGTCGCACTCGTGAATCAAACTCTGGAATACGCGTATCCAGTGGTCAGTATTGTGGGCGAGGTCTCTGAGTTTCGGGTGAGCCAAGGTAAGTGGGTGTCGTTTAAGCTAAAAGACGACGAAGCAGTTGTCGATTGTTTTATGGGAATCTACCAACTCCGTATGCCGATTGAGAGCGGCATGAAAATACTCGTGGTAGCTCGGCCGCGTTTGAATGGGAAGTGGGGTAAATTTAGCCTGTCAATTCAGGCAGTAAAGCCAGTAGGCGAGGGCTCGATAAAAAAGGGCTTTGAGCTTTTGAAAGCCAAACTTGAGGCTGAAGGGCTATTTTCGCCGGAGCGGAAGCGCGTACTCCCGCGTGTACCCAGCTCGGTCGCTGTCATCACCAGCACTGAATCGGCTGCCTATGCGGATTTTTGTACCATCATTAACCAGCGATGGGGTGGAATGAGTATTTCAGTGGCACATACCCAGGTACAAGGTGACCCAGCTGCCGACCAGATCATTCGGGCAATTCGTTATTTCAATAATCTTGAGGTACTTCCCGAAGAGCTGGTCATTATTCGCGGCGGTGGCAGTGCTGAAGACCTGCTAACGTTCAACGATGAAGCCTTGGCTCGTGAAATTGCTGGCAGCCGCATTCCGACACTCGTGGGGGTTGGCCATGAAGTTGACCATACCTTGGCGGATATGGTGGCCGATCGCCGCGCAGCTACCCCAACGAATGCCGCCGAAATACTGACTCCCGATAAAGCCGATATTATTCATCGGGCCCATCAGCAAGCGCGCCAAGCTGGCTCACAGTTATTGCAGGCAATTGATAGCCATGCCGCCCGCACCCGTGAGCAGTTACACACAGCACTGCGCCGCATCGACGAGCGACTTAATGACCATACACAGCGCCTGGCGGCACTACGACTCGCAGTTTCGCAGGTGAATCCGGAGATGATACTTCAGAAGGGGTACGCCCTGCTGAGAGGTGAGGTAAAGATAGGTGAGGTTCTAGAGATCGAAACAAAGCAAGAAATTATAAGCGCGGAGGTACATAATGTCAGAAGCAAATAACACCGTACAAGATAAATTAAGCACACTCTCCGAGTTGGTTGCCTGGTTTCAGAGCCCGGCCTTTACCCTCGAAGAAGCACTTGATAAATACAAACAAGCCGAGGCACTAGCCGAAGAGATTGAAAACGATCTTACTCAACTGAAAAATGACATTCAGGTGGTACAAAAGAAATTCGAAAGCGAGTCAGCTTGATTACAATTTGGATAATAGGAACGATCGTAGTGGTCATTGGCGCCAGCGCTTTTTTTGGCGCGCCGTATGTTCCATCGCGTCGGCGTGATGTTCGACGGATGTTTGATACACTCTATCCGCTCTATACTGAAGACGTAGTGTTTGATGCCGGAAGTGGCGATGGGCTAATTGTCCGCGAGACGAGTCGTCGTGGTGCACGAGCGATTGGCTACGAAATCAATCCTATCTTCTGGGCGCTCTCAAAAATACTCTCGTTGGGTGACGTTCGGGTGCACGTGTACCTTCGTAACTTTTGGGTGTCGGATTTTCCGAATGATGTAACGCTCGTATATATTTTTTCGGTAAGTCGTGACGGGCGACGGTTACTACGCAAGCTCCAAAAAGAACGCCAGCGGCTGCAACGCCCTTTCACTGCCGTGTGTTATGGCAGCCCGCTTCCCGGAATTGAGCCGGATCAAGTGTTTGATGCCTATACGCTCTATCGTTTCTAGCTTTACACTACCAGTAAGCGTAAGTATAATGTTGTGTATATGAATCCGCAGTCTCCGTATCCACAGGGTGGTCAAGCGCCGTACCAGCCGCAACCGCAGCCTCAACCTGTGTACCAGCAGCCATACCCACCGCAGCCTGTTGCGCAGCCAGCTGTTGGATATTCACCAACACCGCCTCCGCCGCGCAAAAAATCGAAAGTCTGGGTAATCCTTACATTTGTATTTATTTTTACAACAATTTGTGCCGCCTGTGGGGGTGCATGGGCACTGATCAACTATTTTGATCAAAAAGATAACGTTGATAGTAAAGTAACTGCAGCCGTCGCTACTGCGGTGAAAGAGCAGCAAGATAAAGATGCCGCTGATTTCCTCGAAAAAGAAAAGCAACCAAATCGCCAATTTGCTGGTCCAGACGATTACGGACGACTCTCATTTGACTATCCGAAGACCTGGAGCATCTACGTTGCCAATGATGCAACTAATGGTAATGCCTACGAAGCCTATTTCAACCCAGTAAGCGTACCTGAAGTAAATAACACCCAACGCTTTGCACTACGTGTCACAATTAAAACAGTCGATTATGATCAAGAACTGAAAACATATGAACGCCTTGTGAAAGAGGGCGCTTTAAAATCGAGCTCTGTCACCGCAGATGGCCAGAACGGCACACGGCTCGATGGGAATTTCACTAAAGACATTAAGGGTTCGGCAGTACTATTTAAGATCCGCGACAAAACGGTGACAATGCGCACAGATGCAGACACGTTTAACGGCGATTTCGGCGCCATCCTCAAAACAATTACCTTCAATAAATAACATCACGCTTGTCTTTGCAGCCATGCGACGCAAAATGGTACACTGAATGCATGAGTGGAGGGGAGAAACATTCAGAAGTGACGCCGCTTATTGCCGCGGCGCACGAGTTAAAGGCACCGCTTGCCTTAATGCGCCAGACTGCCTTACTATTGCAGTCACACCACGCTGATGAACACCTTTCTAGTTCAGAGGCGCAGAAATTATTACAACGGATATCCCTTACCGCTGAGCGAGCGCTTCGCCTCACGAGTGACCTGACGCGGGTATCGCGGCTTGAAGATGCACTCTTTAGCCTTGAGCCGGTTAATCCCGAAGAAGTCTGTAAAGATATTATTGCAGAATTGACGCCGCTGTTTGAGGCGCACGGCAAGCAGGTTGCTATGAAGGGGCGTACACATCCACTGCTCCTTGTCGCAAATCGCGATCTTTTGCGGCGTATTCTGCTGGGGTTCAATGATAATGCCCTGCATTATAGCCAGCCCGGCACGGCAGTGCACATGCAAATCACAGCCTTCAAGAAGGCAGGTATTGTACGCATTGGGGTGCGTGATTACGGGCCTGCGCTTTCGGCTGATATGTGGCGAACATTACGATCAAAACTTGCACACGCGCCGCAGTCAGTGCACGCTCGGCCAGAAAGTAGCGGACTTGGGCTCTACATTGCTGGCCAATTCGCCGAAGCAATGCAAGGTACCATTGGCGCTATTCGTCATAAAGACGGTGCAACGTTTTATGTAGACTTACAAGCCTCAACGCAGCTGAGTTTATTATGACGAAGGTACTTATTATTGAAGATGACCCGTGGCTCGCCGATGTGCTGAGCGTTGTACTTAAGGAGGCGGGTTTTTCGATACGTACCGCGCAGCACGGGCCAGAAGCGATGGATATGATCGACAGCCTGACTCCGAACGTCATTATAAGTGATGTACTTTTGGCTGGTGGTACGAGCTTTACGTTACTGCACGAATTACAAAGTCATAGCGATACAAAAATGATCCCCATTATTCTTTGTTCAAACCTTGCGGGACAGCTCGATACTGAACAGTTGAAGGCGTATGGGGTGCGGCGGGTAATTGATAAAACCACCATGCATCCAAGCGACGTGGTGACGGCGGTACGGGCGGTGATTGCATGAAAACCTACCGAGCTCAGGCAATCGTACTGCGTCGAACAAATTACGGTGAGGCCGATCGGATAGTTCAATTGCTGACGCCCGATGGGCGTCGCGCGGTGATGGCGCGTGGCGTGCGCAAAGAGAAGAGTAAACTGGCAGGCGGGATTGAGCTATTTGCAGTCAGTGATGTCGTGATTGGAGAAGGCAGGGGCGACTTAGGCGTGCTGACTTCGGCAAAACTCGTTACGTTTTATCGGCATATTTTACAAGATTATGACCGATTGCAATTTGGCTATCTTGTCGTCAAGTTGGTTGCACGTGCCAGCGAGACCGTCGATGAGCCAGAGTGGTTTGATTTGCTCCAGGAAACGTTGGCGGGCCTTGATGTGCTAACGGTGCCATTGCCGTTGGTTGAAAGTTGGTTCTATCTTCGCTACAGCGCACTGCTTGGGCGAGAGCTTAATTTAGAGCTTGATACAGACGGTAGGAAGCTATCTGCTGAGGCGCAGTACCGATATGACTCGGGCGAACAAGGGCTACGTTTATTGCAAAACGGTGAACTGACAGGTGAGCATATCAAGTTGCTTCGGCTGTTGGCATCGCGACCATTACAAGTATTGGTGCAAATTGGAGGCATTGGGGCGTTGCTTGGGGAAAGCCTTCGTGTGGTGCGAGAACATGCCTCAATTGAACAGCTCTAAGAGAGCCTCTAACACATCTGTTGTGCTATACTATTTCTCAGTATGAGCACAGAAAAAAATATGGAAGCAATTGTCAGCCTTGCAAAGCGCCGTGGATTTATTTATCCAGGCTCTGACGTCTACGGCGGGCTCAGTGGCACCTGGGATTATGGCCCATTGGGCGTAGCCTTAAAGAAAAATATCATGAACCTATGGTGGCGCATGTTTGTTGACGAGCATGACGATATGTACGGCGTTGATGCGGCAATCTTAATGAACCAGAAAGTCTGGCAGGCGAGTGGGCATGTTGATACGTTTACCGATCCACTCGTAGAAGACCTTGAAACGAAACAACGATTTCGTGCTGACCATCTCATTAAAGATGCGGGCTATAGCCCAGACGGATTAAGTCTTGAACAAATGACGCAGCTGATTCGGGATGAGGGCATTAAAAGTCCGAATGGCAACGAGGTATCGGAAGTTCGTACCTTCAATATGATGTTTTCAACAACCGTTGGCCCGGTTGCGGATGAGCATTCTGTCAGCTACCTTCGCCCCGAAACCGCCCAGGGTATCTTTACCAATTACAAAAACGTTGTCGATACATTCTACCCAGATCTTCCGTTTGGTCTTGCGCAGCAAGGCAAAGCCTTTCGCAATGAAATAAGCCCCCGGGACTTTATCTTCCGTAGTCGCGAGTTTGAACAAATGGAGATTGAATACTTTGTTCATCCGACTAAGTGGGAAGAGTCATTCGAGCACTGGCGTCAGCAAGTGTGGAAGTGGACACAGGCGCTTGGCCTTAGCGATGATACCATTCACGAACTTGAAGTACCTGAAGAAGACAGGGCACACTATAGTAAGCGCACCATCGATTTTGAATATGATTTTCCGATAGGACGTGAAGAATTGCTTGGCCTGGCGTATCGTACCGACTTTGACCTCATGAATATTCAGCGTGCCAGTGGCAAAAACATGGAGTACACAGTAAAGGGTACAAACGAAAAATTTGTTCCGCACGTTATCGAACCATCATTCGGTGTTGAGCGTGCCCTCATGGCGGTACTTACCAGCGCCTATACTGAAGACGAAGTGAATGGTGAAACGCGTATTGTCATGAAATTCCCAGAACATCTTGCTCCGATAAAGTTTGCTGTATCACCGCTGGTACGTAATAAACCAGAACTCGTGGCGAAAGCACGCGAAGTTTACGAAGTACTCAAAAAGAAATATGGTGCGGTGATGTGGGATGACAATGGCAATATTGGTAAGCGCTACCGCCGACAAGATGAAATCGGTACACCGCACTGTGTGGTGGTCGACTTCGATACGCTTGAAACCGATGGGTTGGTCAGTGTCCGCGACCGTGATACGACTGAGCAGCGGCGAATAAAAGTAGAGGAGCTATAGGGCATGCATCGGGTGGGCGCAAAAAACCTTTACACAAAAGGATTCACGATTGTTGAACTCCTAATTGTCATCGTGGTCATTGCTATTCTTGCAGCGGTCACAATTGCGGCCTATAACGGTATACAAAATCGATCACGAACGTCTAGTGTCCAAAGTCTCTTGAGTTCTGCAGCAAAAGCCATGGAAGCTGCCTATATTGACGCAGGCAGCACAGTGTATCCCTCTACGCTTCCGAGTAATGTAACGCCAAGCGCGGGTACTATGCTCAGCTTAGCTCAAAATGGCAGCAGTTTTTGTATATCTGCTGAACCGACGGCCGGCTCTTCCAATAAGCCGTGGTATTTCGATCCACTCAACGGTGGACTCAAAGAGGGGGTGTGTCCAGGTCCATTGATTGCAAATAGTGAGCGTGGCGCAAATCCTAATCTGGTTGAAGATACGAATTTTCAAACAATTAGCTCTACGGGCGACGCTTGGTGGTCAGTGGTAGGGAGTGGTACGGCTTTGACCTTGGCGACCCGCGTGGGTACGGCAACCGACCCAATTCCGAATAAACCGGTACTTGTAATAACGAGCAGTTCCACACAACCGTCAGCGGCGTTTTCATATTTTAGAGGTCCGGCAAATGAGCTGGCGATAACGAACGGTACATCGTATACTACCAGCTATTATGTGCGACTTGCATCAGGTACATTTAGTACCGACTTAGCGCATGTCGCGGTCATGAATGGCTCGGCGAGCCAAGCATCAATCCCATATCTGGCAACGGGCGGTACGCCAACGACCGCTTGGAAGAAAATCACGCGTACGGTCAGTGCTGTCCAAAATGGAGTGAGCGGTACGACGTTGTATGTAGGTATGCCCGTTTCACAAGTGCGCGGCAATACATTCTCCCTTGAGTTCCAAGGATTTGAGATTCGTGCCAATTAACGAGTATACTAGATAGTATGAAAGCTATCTGGAATGACGAGGTGCTGGCGGAAGCACCAAAAGAACATCTCATCCGCATTGAAGGCAACTGGTATTTCCCACCAAAAAGTTTGAACTGGGAGTTTTTCCAAGAAAGCAACCACCATACCACCTGTGTGTGGAAGGGTGAAGCGAGCTACTATGACGTAGTAGTGAATGGACAGCGCAATGAGTTTGGTGCCTGGTACTATCCTGAGCCAAAAGATGGCTCGATTGAGCGCGTCAAGCAAGACTTCTCAAATTATGTCGCTTTTTGGAATGGTATTGAAGTAACTGAATAGCTATTCGATCTTTACAAATCCTTTTTAGCTCCGTATAACAATACACATATAAACGCACGATCAGGGGAGACCTGATAGGCATGAATGAGGTAGTGGTGTATGTCTGACGCTGAAAGTAACACACAATTTTCTATTAATGGTGAGTATACACAGCCTCATACTGAGCGGCTTCGAAGGAGTCGGCGCATTGGTGGGCTTTCACTCCTTCGTACAGATTATCTGCCAGAAGTAATGACGGCCTACGATGAAGAGCGTGCTTTCTTACACTCACAAATCATTGGACAGGATGCGGCAATCGATGCAATTATTGAGGCACTTGATAAAAATGATGTGCGAAGGCCTGATGATCATCGGCCGATAGCCAGCTTATCATTTCTCGGTCCGACAGGGGTTGGTAAGACAGAAACGGCCATAGCGTTGTCGCGAGCACTTGCGCCGAAGGATCCGTATCTTCTTCAAATCGACTGTGCAGGCTACAGTAACGGGCACGAAATTACCGCGCTCCTCGGTTCGCCACCTAGCTATGTCGGTCATGAACAGGAGCCATTACTCTCAAAAGCGAATGTTGAACGTGATGGGGTGGTTATTTTGTTCGACGAAATCGAGAAGGGGTCTGACGAGCTTGCGAACATCCTTTTGAAGATTATGGATAAAGGAGTGTTACGGCTCAATAATGGCGAGGTGGTCTCTTTCCGTGCGGCTGTTGTGATATTGACGAGCAATCTCGGTGCGAATGAGATGGCCAAAGAAGCTGACGGAAGAAAGGCAGGCTTTAGTGCGACTCATTCTGTAGCGACAACGGAAACGATTGAAAGGGTTGCTCTTAACGCACTGCGCGATTTCTTCAGGCCAGAGCTACTCAATAGGCTTGATAGTACCGTTGTATTTCACCCACTTGACGAGGCATCGCTTCATGCGATTTTAGATGTTAAGCTGAGCTCATACAACGAACTGTATAGAGACGAGTTTGGCGCCTATATTAGCCTGAGTGACAAGACACGCGAATACTTAGTAGGGGCAGCTCTGAATGAACGGCATTATGGCGTGCGTCCGCTGGTGCGAGCGCTAGAAAAACAAGTACTCGCCTCATTCGGCCGCTATTCGGCAAATGAAAAAGTCCCTGAGGGTTCAGAACTCCTTGTGTATCATCGTGATGAACTTGACCCCATAACTGCTCAGGAGTATCAGAGAGATCTTGTATTCGCGGTGAGGAAAGATCCTTCGGTACAAAAGCGTCCACCAATCATTACGACACAAACACAACAAGGTATCTTATAGAAAACACACCCTCCTTATACGACGCTTCCTTAAGGTGGGAAAATTCGCTACTATAGAAAGATGATAGTGTATTATACCGATGGTTCAGCCAGCCCCAACCCCGGCCCTGGAGGCTTTGCTGTAATTAAAAACGGAGTTCCCCACATTCTCGGCAGTGAAGAGGGCGAAACCACGAATATTCGCATGGAAGGCAAGGCCATTGTAGCGGCTCTAAAGGACGCTCAAGGCGAATACGCAGAGATCTTTACCGATAGTGAATTCTGGATTAATGTAATTACCAAATGGGCGCCAGGCTGGGAAGCTAAGGGCTGGAAGAAAAAAGGCGGTGAGATTAAGAATCTCGATATTGTGCAAGAAGTCTATCCGCTGTACCAAGCATCAAACGCTACACTTACCTGGGTACGTGGGCATGAGGGTGACGAGGGTAACGAAATGGCCGACGAATGGGCAAATAAAGCGCGCGAGGGAGTGCGTTTATAGTACAATAAATCCTGTTGCTTAAATAGGAAATACACACATGGAACCGACTGACGAAATTGTAGAAAAGACTGACATGTCTGATGTAGCTGATGCAGATGCTGAAGTAACGGTTGAAACCCGGGCGGCCAATGCACCCACAGAAACTGTCGCGAAGGCCGATGATTTAACGACCGAGATTAAAACCGAAACGAGCGGCGTTGACATCTTTCAATGGGCTAACCAAACCGATGGAGTAAAAAACGAACTACGTGTCGAATTCTTCCTATTTAACAAAAATTACACACCGTATACGACAACCATTGCTGATGATCTTGATACGCAAATTAAATCGCTTTTTTTGTATGACATTATTAATGATGTGAACCTCGGCGCGGGCACAGGGCTGAGCGTCCGCGACTATGAACTGGTAGAAAAAGAAGAGAATGTATTACTCAGGACTGATCTTCCAAAGGTGGGCCGCGCTGAAACGTTGATTCACCTCATTGAACACGAACGTGACGATATCGTCGAGTTCAGCGAACAAGAGCACGAGTTTAAGCGAATTAAAGGTATTGCGGCCCGCTTTAGCCGCCGTGATGGCACAGGCGTGTTCTATGTGATTAAGCAGGTGAGTGCCGGCAGTACAGTCGCGGGTGCGACTTCTTGGCAATTTGAAAGCGGCGTCTTCAAGCCGTTTCAGCCAGAGTTTGGCTGGAAAGTCCCTTCAGATAATCAAGTGCTAATTGTCAATAAGGATATTTTCATCTTTAACCAAAGCAAGTTTGAGCGGCTTTTTAATTACGAGTTTAAGAAGCAACTACTGGCAGATCAAAAAGTGGCTGAAATTGAAAAAGCCTATAAGTTGAGCTTCCCAGAGGGAACCGACCTGCAAGCGTTGGTGATGGAGAAGAAGAAAATCATTAATAAGTTGCAGAAGCTCGAAGTTGGTACGGTCACCCAAGAGCAGGCGATTGAGTATGCCGACACGATGCAGCTTGAGCTTATGACTGACGATGAGGGAAAAATCATCATCATGGACGGAAACGATCTGGAAATGTTTGTGAACCTCATTAATGAAGATTACATCACGAGTGAAGTGACAGGGCGACGCTACGAGATTAAGAGCAAAAAGCTACTTGATGAGCCAGAGGGTGAGCCACCAAGAGGGTAAAGTATGAAACGGTATAGAGTCGGTATCATAGGATATGGTGACTTTACGAAACTCATGTGTGAGTACTTAGCTCCTTACGCAGATATTATCGTCAGCTCACGTCAAAGAACCGAAGGCGACGCCGGATTTGGTGCGCAATTTGCTCCCCTTCATGAAGTGTTGGATAGAGAGGTGCTCATCCCGTCGTGTGCTTCTCAATTTTTTTTGTGATTTTTTGACGAACACGCTCAGAAAATACGGCGCGACGCTATTGTGATTGACGTATGTTCTGTGAAAGTGCATCCATTGAAGATTCTTGAATCGCGCTTACCGAGCACTTGTCAAATAATTGGTACGCATCCAATGTTCGGTCCAGCCAGTGTGACCGAGAACGGAGGCATGAGCGGGCTCAAGTGTGTCGTGAGCCCTGTGAGGGTAAATGAACGCACACTTCTGAAGCTTGAAAGTTTTCTCACAGATGCGCTTGACCTTCGAGTGCTGCGATACACTCCAGAGCAGCATGATCGTACGATGGCATATGTTCAAGGTTTAAGCCATTATATAGCCCGTCTAATGGATAGCATGCAAATTCCAGAGACTGAGCTTGCGACTCTCGCATATGAAGATTTACTCGCAATGAAACGCGTACAAGCACAAGATAGTTGGGCGCTGTTTATGTCGATCATGGCTGATAATCCCTATGCAAAAAATGTACAACAGGAGCTGAAGCAGGCGATAGAAGAGCTTGACGATAAGATCAAAGCTTCAGAATCGTAATTATTAGAAGAGAGCCTTTAATAGGGGACATTTCTTGTATATTTCTACAACAGAGATATATATGGCATCTCGGGTATAATAAAAGAGAATGAACCAAGCATTAGCCTTAGAAATAATGCTTTCGGGTGAGAGTGTGCTTTTGACAGGTCCGGCCGGTGCGGGAAAGACGTACGTGTTGAACCAGTTTATCAAGCTCGCCAAACACGAAGGTAAACATGTGTCGATCACAGCTACGACTGGATTGGCAGCGACGCATTTGGGCGGTACAACCATCCATAGTTGGGCTGGCATCGGTGTGAGTGACTATGTCCCGCAGGGCTTTGCGGAGCACATCGCCAAAGGTCGCCGCGAGATTATCGAAAAAACCGATGTTCTGGTGATTGACGAGATTAGTATGCTGCATGACTTTCGTCTCGATATGGTTGACGAAATCTGTCGGCTGGTGCGCAAAGAACCTGACATTCCTTTTGGCGGTATTCAAGTAATTATGTCGGGTGACTTTTTCCAGTTGCCACCAATTAACCGTGGTGAATCCAGGGCGGGGAGTTTTGTAGTAAATGCCGAGGTGTGGCAAGAACTCGACCCGGTGATTTGCTACCTCGAAGAGCAGCACCGTCAGGACGACGAGCAACTCATTGAAATCCTTAACGCGATTCGAGCTGGCGATGTGCGGCGACACCACGCTGAAGCGCTTTTGGCGCGCACCGAAGTGTACCCCGATGAGTTCGAGCAACTTACCGAGCTCCACACCGTGAATATTGATGTCGACAGTATGAACGAAGCGAAGCTCAAAGAACTTGAAGGTGATGAACTCAGCTACGAACAAACAACGACTGGCTCGGAGAACTATGTAGAGAACCTGCAGCGTTCAGTATTAGCGCCCAAAGTCCTCAAAGTAAAAGAGGGCGCCCTAGTGATGGCGGTAAAGAATAGCCCAGAGCGCAAATATGTGAACGGGAGTATCGGCAAGGTCGTCGGCTTCGAGCCACATACTGAGTATCCAATTGTTGAATTTTTGAATGGTAAAGAGGTTTCAATGCAACCCGATACCTGGGAGCTGCGCGACGGCGACAAGAAGCGAGCCAGCATTACACAAATTCCACTGCGTTTAGCGTGGGCGATTACCGTACATAAATCGCAAGGTATGACGCTCGACGCGGCACGGATTGATTTGCGCCGAGCCTTTGTAGAAGGTATGGGCTATGTTGCTCTCAGTCGGGTGAAGAATATTAATAACCTGTATTTGTCGGGTATTAACCAGATGGCACTGCGAGTCAGTGAAGAAGCCCAAGCCATAGACGTGCATCTGAGGGATAAAACGGCACACGCACTGAAGCGATTTGAGAAGTTGATTGAAAAAGCTGAGGCACGAGCGAAAGCGCCGGCACCAAAGCCAAAAACCGCCACCGGCTGGGCGGCAAAAATTGAGAAAATGCGTGAGACGTATCCCAATGCCTACCGACCATGGGAAGCCGATCAAGACGAAGCGTTGAAGCAGCATTTTACGCAGGGCGAATCATTGGCGCAACTCAGCAAACGGCTCGGCCGCCACGAGGGTTCTATCAAGATGCGCCTCCAAAAGCATTTTGGTGAAGACGTGATTGCTTAAAGCGGATATACTAAGCCTATATGAAAGATCCGTTCAAAAAGGCAGAAGTAAAAATTGCAGTGATTGGTGGGG
>JBIIRX010000070.1:0-3106 GCA_044341315.1 Saccharimonadales bacterium (SeqCode) | reverse complement strand
ACTTCCGAAAGAGCTTACGGATACAAGGGCTGAACTCCTTAGCTTTGAGGATGATAAACTTAGAGCGTTCAAAGGGCTTCCAAATGACGTTATTGGTTCATGGCTCACTCCTACAAGTAACGCGGTTGCCGCCCAATCACTTAAAGAGATTGGTGCGGGTATGCGAGTGGCGGCAGTAGCGACGCTCGAGCGGTCGGCCGCGCATATTGAGCAACAATTAAAGAACCTATAAAAAAGGGAAGCCCCGCAAGCTGCGAGGCCTCCCATGGTGGGTTACGGCCGAGCTGGCGGGGTGTCAGTGCGCATACCTGTTGCGTCAATGACAAAGCTCGGATACCGAGGGCTGCAAAGCACGACCGAACCATTGTTCAGGATCTTTGCAGTGGTATCGGCTTCATCGAAGCGATAGGTAGCTGGTCCGCACCAATCACGCATCGATGCCCTGGAGGTACGCAGGCTGAGGCGCCCCAAGGCGACAAGAAGGCTCGTGCCTTCATTGGTGATCGTAGCAATCGAGCCAACGATCGGCACATGCATACCTCCACCGATGGTCACGCGCCTTCCGACGTAGGTGGGATTATCGGCTAGGTCGAGGAGTTTCGTGGGTGGTGCTTGGTGGGACATATCGTTCCTCCACAGGAATGGTGGGTGCTGAAAGCAGGGTGCTCACATAGTAGTATTTTATATCATTTTTATTAATTTATTGCAAACTTACTGGTGTATTAGGTAATGGTTGGGCGCTAAACTAGAGGAGTTGCTATACAAACACAAGCAAGTTATCCCCAATCCTGTGGATAAACAAACATCTTCTTATAAATTGTCAAAAATGGGGGTTGTAGTGGGTAATTGTGGGTAGTATGATTATCTCAAGTGATACGGACAAAACCGACACTAAGACAAACATACATTAAAAATCAACTCTAGCAACTCCTCAAGGAGGGAATGTGGCGCAGGTAGATTATTTTGAACGAAGGCTCGACGATAAACGTCGTTTGACGATTCCATCAGAGCTTCGAGAAGAATTTCTCACCGGTATCGTTCTCACCAGGGGATTTGGCCAGTATCTTCACTTGTACCCAAAAACAATTTGGGAACAAGAAGTAGAACCAGCGCTACAGGCAAGTGGTAGTATTCTCGATGAGAAAATTGCCGACGTCAATGTGCAGTTTCGCCGAGGTAAGACTGAAGCTGAGCTCGACCAAAAACAAGGCCGAGTGACCATAGAGCAGCACTTGCTGGACTACGCGCATATCACTCGTGATATAGTGGCGGTTCGTGCAGGGGCGTACTGGCGCATCATGGCTGGAGATTCCGAATAACGAAGTAACCCTTCGTTCGACCGAATGTATTGTCGGTTCTTTAACAACACAAATACGAGAAAACAACTCTCGAGATCAACTATCTGGTAGTGAGGCAGTGGCCTGCGGAACACATAAAACGTCCGTCGTACCTTCCTCAAAAACACACCTCCCAAAACTCCACCTCACATAAGTCTCTCAACACGGTAGGGCATAGGGTATGAGTTTCTTTATGAAACCCCCAACAATTGCTTTACCACGACTTTTCTAAAAGTATTGTTCGATACTTTTCAAAAACAAACACACCAATGCGAAAACAAACAGCTTCACTATCAGTTAGGTGATCTCGAGAAAATTCGAATGAAGAGACGTAAAAATAAAGTTCTTTATTTTTCGGCTATTCTGAGAATTTGAAGCGAGATATGTAATCATATCTTGCGCTTTCCGAATATAGAAATTTCCAAATTTGCTATACTAGGAGAGATGAGTAAAGAACATCCACCACATCATGTTCCCGTGCTCTTTGATGCAGTCCTTCGCGAACTTGCACCGAAAGCAGGAGAGTCATACCTTGACCTCACTGCCGGATATGCTGGCCACGCAAGCGCTCTATTAGAGAAAACAGGAAATTATCAAGAGAGTGTGTTGGTCGACCGTGATGAGTATGCAATACAGCATCTTCAATCATTTGCGACGAACGGCACCCAACTTATGCATACCGATTTTGCTACCGCTGCACAGCGGCTCAGCGAAGAGGGTCGTGCTTTTGACTTGATACTGATTGATTTGGGGGTGTCGTCACCACAGCTCGATCAGGGCGAACGAGGGTTTTCATTCTCACATAATGGTCCACTGGATATGCGCATGGATCGGTCGCAGGGAATTACTGCAGCTGAGCTCATTGCAAACAGTACTATCCAGGAACTGACAGCGATCATCTACGAGTATGGCGAGGAGCCGTATAAGCAAGCGAGGCAGATTGCCGAGCAGATTGTTGCCAACCGGCCATTTAACGATACGGAAAGCCTCGCTGAACTCATCAAGCACACCTATCGTGGCCGGCAGGGAAAAATCCACCCCGCCACGCGTACTTTTCAAGCGCTCCGCATTGCCGTCAATGACGAACTTGGGCAAATCAAGCAAACGTTACCACTGCTTCCGAAACTGTTGAAACCGCAGGGGAGGGTGGCGATTATTAGCTTCCATAGCCTCGAAGACCGTCTTATCAAACGCTTCTTGAAAGAACAGGAGGCCAATGGTTTTGAAGCCGAACTTCAGATCCTTACCAAGAAACCGATTTCAGGAGCCACTGACGACGTTCACAATCCGCGGTCACGAAGCGCCAAGCTTCGTATCGCTGTGAAAAAATAAAAATAAAGAAAGGGCACAAAAAATATGCCAGTTCACATTCCAGTACAATACAACGACCAACCACAAGTTGTGGCAGTCCGCGTAAAATAGTACAGCTTGCTTTCGCCCGTACTCTCACGAGTGGGCGAAAGCCCCATGGTATCGTTAGGGCCTAAAGCCACACACTACCACTTAAAAACACCAAAATAAACATCCACCACCACAATGTCACAACAAAATTATTACAATCGACGCCAGCAAAACTGGTCGCGCAACCAAAACACCACGCGCTTCCAATCGGCTGTAAAACTTGGCCCCGTTGCGCATACTGTTTTAGTTGCCCTAATGATTATCGTCCTCGGACTCATTTACGTCACTCAGGCAACGCGTACGACAGGGTACGACTATGAGGCGCAAAAGATTAACAGCCAAATTGCTGAGCTTAACGAGCAAAAAGG
>JBIIRX010000056.1:0-5989 GCA_044341315.1 Saccharimonadales bacterium (SeqCode) | reverse complement strand
ATATAATATAATTAATGTATACAAATGGTGAAACTCGCCCTACATTCTCTGCGTCTGATTTCGACGGTTCAAACGCCGCACCACTTTTAATTGTAGGTCCCGAACAACGCCCGGAATTGATTGAGCGCCAAGATAGATTGATAGCTCAATTTGAAGCGCTTACGGAAGATAGATTGAGTGGAATAGTTGATGATGACGTTATTGAGTTTACGAAAACTGCAATTAAAAATCGCATGCACCAGCGTGAAGGTGAGAATGGCATGGGCTATACCAAGCGCCTCTATCAAACTCCTCGCTATGATCTTGCACCTGATTTTGATAAAGAATACATAGATACGGCCTGTGAAGCATCTAAGGTCGGTAGTGCTGCATTAGCTCAACACGCGCTCTCGGCAACTGTGTACGGAAGGTACCACTGGGAAGGAAAAAACATAACAATAGTTAACGACTTCCGCAGTGAACTTGAGGCCCCAATGTGGGAAGAAGTCAGCGATTTTGTAGGAGTTGATGCTCGTCCCTCTTTTGCCGCTATGCGTAAATTAAAAGTCCATCAATTTGTTGGTGGAGAAAATCAAAGCGATCCCATACGTGCGATCCGAATAAAAATGAAACGCACTATTGGGACGCTACTTGATGGAACGGTTATGAAAGCGCGAACGTTTGCAGTGATTAACACGGCTAATTCTTCTGACTTCAGCCAACGGGCCCTCAAAAGGATTTATGAAGCCTCCAAGGCCGAACAGGATGTTTCACAGCACCCTGATCTTTTAGCAATTACTGAACGTTTAGTTGATCACGAGTTACCGAGCGGTATTGCACTTGCTCGGAATGAGACGGTGTATGGGTATAATCCAAAAACGGAAATTCTTTTCAATCAAGCCCGAAGAGACAGACAGGCACGAGATGATGCCCAGAGTTTGTTTTAAGGCCCTAGGTCGTGACACGTTCTTCTAGTGCATTAGAGATAGTCTCCCAGTCGTACTTAACAAGATCCAGCCCAAGCCTTCCTACCATCGTATTCCAAATTTGATCTGCGATCTCAATTTTACTCCGATTCGCATTGATAACCTCAATACCATCACGTGCGGCTATGAATCGGTAGCCATTTCGAATGTCCTGCTGGAATTGCTCAGGCCGTGATTCAAATGTGTCCAGCGTTGCCAGCGGACCACGCTGCGAAATCCGTGCCAATCGAGCGGCTTCTTCAGTATCAGGAAAGTCGAGAATTACCGTGAAATCTGGATCCATATACAATTCATCCATAGTGTCACGCGTGAGTGCTTCAACTCGTTCGATTCCGTAGCCTTCTGCGTGACCTTGGTATGCCATGCGCGATCGATAATCACGGGCCTGCACTGCCCATCCACCACGAAGAAGATGCGGACGGGTTGCTGTTTTCCAGTTTGCAATTGCCGCCGCTGTGAAGAGCACGACATTGGCGTCGGCGGTTCGTTCGATGGAACCATCTTTGATTATTTTACGAAGTTCGCGGGCTGCTGGAACAAGTGCAGTACCGTTATCATCTAGTGCGCTATCCGGTTCATCGACTCGAAGGACTGAAAGTTCATTCAGGCGGAGTTGTGTCGCTAGCATGTCCGCTTGGGTTGATTTACCAGTGGCATCTGTCCCTTCGATGATAATACGTTTTCCAACTTCAGCTTCTGTCATCTGCTCTTACCTTTTCTCCCACCCAGTTACGACTAACGGTGCTCGACGCTCATCCTTCCATGCTCGTGGAAGCATTTGCTGTGGTTTCCAGCTGGCAATCAGTTCATCGAGGTTTGTACCGCTGGCGTACTTACCGCTGAGGTTGTCGTAACTCCCCTCTACTTCACCGGTATGCATAAAGACAATCTGCGCAATGCGCTCCCCTACCGGTAGTACAATGCTATGACGTTCGTTAAGGTTATAGATTTCCATTGTCCATCGGTTCACATAGCCCGGGTCGCCCCAGCCAGCATCAAAACAGACCGCCACACCATTACGACCCCAGGTGCTACGCGACTGCATACTTGTTGTGCCCGGTGGCAGGATACCAATAAATTCTTGAGTGTGGGCCAAAATGCGCTCACCCGGCTCTAACACAATCACAGGGTGGTCGGCAGGGATATTTTCGAGCAGATCGTTACCGGTTTGCTCGCACCATTCGCTGTGCAAAATAGCGCGTTGCGGTTTGCCAAAGTAGCGCTCGACTTGTGTTTTATCGAATGGATTGTAGACAGTGTTTGGGCTTTTACGGTCAGTTCGAAAGAACCACTCCCCTAACGTGACATCGACACTACTGCCATTAATATGTTCTGGTTGATACGGATGGAATACGATTTGCCCACTCTTAATCGCTTCCTTAATTTGCAGGTTACTATAGACCCCTGTTTGCATGAACACTTCCCCTATGAATTGTTTTCTATAGTATACACGTATTGTCAATAAAGTCAGGCATGGTACCATACAACCATAATGGATGGTGAAAAAAGTATCATTGTCGCGTATGACCGCAACCGGGTGATTGGGCGGAATAATGCACTTCCGTGGACGGGACAGCTCCCTGCAGATATGGAGCGATTCACTCGTGAGACAATGGGCAAATCGGTCATAATGGGCCGATCGACGTTTGAATCAATTCCCGCGGCGTTTCGCCCTCTTAGGGGTCGACAGAATATCGTTCTGTCTCGTAAGGCTCTCTCTATCGAAGGCGTATTAGTTACGCATAGCCTCGAAGATGCCTATCAGCAGGCTGAAGCTCCGATTATGGTAATCGGTGGTGCGAGTATCTACGAGCAAGCACTCCCGACTGTCGATACGGTATACGCCACTGAAATTTTTGCAAAAACACCGAACGGTGATAGCTTTTTTCCAGAGCTTCCATCGAATGAATGGAGTGTTGACCTTGGAAGCCAAGAATTTCACCTTGCTGATGAACGTAACAAGTATAATTACACGTTCGTCACATTTATTCGTAAGTATCCAACGCAGCGTTAGCTCATTACCTTAAATGTGAGTCGGCCCGATGAGCCGGCGAGAACCTTTGCAGGTCCATCGAGCCGACTCAAGGGGGTGCTTACACCGCGACGGGTGCCGGGATGAAGCGGTGATGCTGGTAGTCCTTGAGGATAAAATCCTCCAGGACATACTCGGAGATGTCTCCCACCTCCTCGGGGGTGCGGGCGAACTCCAAGGTGGGATACGGGAACGGTTCGTTGCCGAGCTGTTCGTTGACCTGATCGATGTGGTTGTCGTAGACATGCACGTCACCACCCGTCCAAATGAATTCGCCGAGCTGCAGTCCTGTCTGGTGAGCGATCATCATCGTCAGCAGTGCGTAGCTGGCGATGTTGAACGGAACGCCGAGGAACATGTCGCAGCTACGCTGGAACAGCACGCATGACAATTTGCCATCAGCCACGTAGAACTGGAACAGGGCGTGACACGGCGGCAATGGAGCAGAGGGAACATCCTCGGGGTTCCATGCCGTCACCATCAGCCGACGTGAGTTTGGGTTGTTCTTGATCTGGTCGATGACATTGGCAATCTGGTCGATCACGCCACCTTGACGCTTCTCCCACTTGCGCCACTGCGCACCGTAGACCTGACCGATGTGGCCGTACTGCTCCGAGAACTCATCGTCCTCGAGAACGCGCGTGGCATAGGCCTTGATCTGATCCTTCCACTCTTGGCTGCTCTGCACGGGCACATCCCGTCCGGTGGCTTCGAGCCATGCCTTGAAGGGCCATTCCGTCCAGATCTGCACACCATGCTGCAGCAGGAAGCGGATGTTGGTGTCCCCGCGCAGGAACCAGATGAGCTCGACGGCGATCGACTTAAAGTTCACCTTCTTCGTCGTGAGCAGCGGGAATGATTCCGCCAGATCGTAGCGGATCTGGCGACCGAACACGCTGGTGGTACCGGTCCCGGTACGGTCATCCTTGTGAACGCCGTTCTTCAAGACATCCCGCAGGAGGTCTTCGTAGGGCGTCGGAATTGTCGGAACTGCCGACATCCCGTCGTCAATAATTACGCCACCCATATTTTCTCTCCAATGTACAAAGCACACCCGATTGATGCGCCCATTAGTTGTTACTATACTGTGTTTAGCGACTTTTTTCTAGAAAAATGTTTTAACTATATACTGCTTATGATATACTTGCCGCAAGAACGCGCATAACACCAACACGGTCTTACGAATAAAAACATCATTATCGGGAGCTTCAAAGGCATGAAGACGGAACAAGATCACTACTCAGCGCAACGTAATGTTGAACAAGAAGTGCTATTCCCGAAAAGCGACGACAGCACTCCGTTACCTGTTACTCCTTCCGAACTAACCGACGAGCAAGAAATTATACGGAGCAATAACTCTGTTGAAGCACCATCCCCTAAAAAAACGGATGTAGAGACCTTATTTAGGGATATGTTCAAAGACTATGCACACGCGTTGCAATCTCAGGAGTACACGCGCCCTCAACCGGTGTTCAAACTCCAGGTAGATGAAACGGGATACGAATATAAGAATGTTCAAGTCGGTGAGAGCCAGCCGGCAGTATATGATATGTACGACTCACTTATACTCTATGCAAGGGGCTCTATTCTCGGTGGCCAGATTCCAATCCGACCCGAACTATTTAATGAGCAGGTTCGTACTATCGACGAGTATATTGAAGCGTACGTGCTTGATGGTATCCAACATGCTGTCGCTACATATGCGCCTGAAGTTGCGCAGCCTGGACACATTACCGTACAAGAGACGGGACATGACGAAGAGGCGTATACATTCAGGGATATCGTCAAAAAAGTGACAGGTCGCACACTAGAAATAGTTGGAATTGCTCCACTTTACCACTCTGCTCCAACAGCAATTATTCAAAAAGCTGAATAATACACATATAAAAACCGCCTCAGAACGAGGCGGTTTTGAGTAATGCAAGCTTCAATTAGCTAACGAAGTTTTCAACCTTCACTCCAGGCCCCATAGTAGAGCTAACGGTGATAGATTTTACGTAGCCACCCTTAAGGCTTGATGGCTTTTGGCTTTGCAGGCTGTCAAAGAAGGCTTGTGCATTTTCAGCCAGCTTGTCAGCACCAAAGCTAACTTTACCCACACCAAGGTGTACAATGGCTTGCTTATCAACACGGTATTCAACCTTACCAGCTTTCGCTTCCTTGGTTGCCTTTGCAACGTCAGTCGCAACGGTGCCACTTTTAGGGTTAGGCATAAGGCCGCGTGGACCAAGCAAACGGGCATACTTACCAAGCTTTGGCATGTACTGAGGAGTTGCAACCAAGATGTCAAAGTCGAGGACTTCTTTTTCAAGTTGGGCGATGAAGGTTTCGTCACCAATAACATCGGCGCCGGCTTCTTTCGCAGCAGCGTGGTCGGCCTCAGGCGCAAACACCGCAACGCGGATTTTCTTTCCAGTACCGTGAGGAAGGCTCACAGTAGCGCGGATGTTTTGATCAGCTTGACGTGGGTCGACATTCAGGCGAACGTGTACTTCAACGCTGGCATCAAATTTGACTGGGCTCGTTTCAGCGGCCAAGGCAACCGCATCAGCCAATGTGTAGAGTTTCGCTGCATCTACTTTTTCAGCTTGCTGGCGGTAGTTCTTGCCGCGGCGCTCAAGGATTGGACGAGTAACTGGCTTTGGTCCCTTCTTTACGACTTCTTCTGAACCGTCAGCTGGTGAGGTGTCGCCGGCTTCTTTGCGCGCTTCCTTTTCGGCTTTTGCTTCAGCTTCGGCGAGCGCTTTTGCAGAACGCTTACCAGCTTTAGCAAGTGGGGCGTCGTCAGTTGCTTCTTCAACGGGTGCTTCTGCTGCAGCTTCGTTGCCAATGCTGGCAAGCGCTGCTTCGATTTCTGCAATGGTATTTTTTTCGCTCAACTCAAGACCTGCTTTTGCAGCCTCGGCGAGGAGATCGGCTTTCTTTGCCATGTAGGTATAACCCTTTCTGTGGTACAAGCGGCTTCTTAGGCCTCCCAACATTGATTTGTATA
>JBIIRX010000007.1:0-19916 GCA_044341315.1 Saccharimonadales bacterium (SeqCode) | reverse complement strand
CCAATCCGGTGGATTTATTGAAGAATAACCCATACAAAAAGCGCCTCGTCATGAGGCGCTTTTATTCTTATATGAGATACTCTACTTCGTATCTTCCTTGGTAGCGTCAACGTTTGATTGTTTTGGCTCATCTTGAAGCTTACCGCCCGGCTTACTCTCAGCAGCTTGGGTACCTTCAAGGTCGTCAGAACCATTTTCAGCGTCGACTTGGCTTTCATCAACCGCATCACCGGCTGCTGCTTCATTCGCGGCTTCAAGTGCTGCTGGCTCATATACATTCGCAATTACGAGGTCAAGATCTTGTTCGACGTCAGCATATTCAACACCCTCAGGCAGCGTAATGTCTCGAAGGACAATCTTATCTTCATCGCTTGCGAGGTGAGCAATTGAAATTTCAAGCGACTCAGGGAGATCTGCAGGTTTAGCCTTCACTTGGACACTTTCGATTGCCTGAAGCACAATTAAGCCAGCTTTCTCTGCCTCACTCTCACCTACACCCACCAATACAATTGGAGCCTCGGCAGTAATGACGTCGTTTTGCTTAATTGCGTGAAATGCCACGTGGGTGACCCGCTGCTTCACCGGATTTATAGACACGCTTTTAATCATAGCAAGGCGTTTTTTTCCATCAATTGTAAGCTGCACTGGAGTGTGCTTACCGGCTTCGCGGATGATTTTAGCGGTTTCAACCGCAGCTGACTGCGTACTGACTGGTACGTCTTTACCGCCATAGACGACACTTGGTATCATGCCCTCTTTTCGTAAGTTGGCGACTTTTTTACCATGTGCAGCACGCTGCGTTAATGAAAGTGAAATATCGTTCATAATATGTAATCTCCCTGATTAATTCGGTTTGATTCGGTATAGTGGCTCTACCCTGTTCTCTATTATACGAGCATTTCTAAGAATTAGCTGAGAGACGGTTTCAGACTCGCCGTGGTATTATGAATATATGATTGATATTCTTACTTCCAGCCTCTCATTGACAGCGGCGATTCCCGGGCTTGACCTAGTTGACATTATTATTACACTCGGTATTTTTGCTATTTTAGTTGTCATTTTTGCCGAGTCTGGTCTATTGATTGGCTTTTTTCTTCCCGGTGATAGCTTACTATTCACCGCTGGCGCGTTATATGCAACCGGCGTCCTTCCCGGTAATGTTCCTATAAATATTCATCTATTCGTGATACTTCTTTTCATAGCCGCTGTACTCGGAGACACGGTGGGCTACTGGTTCGGTCGAAAAGCTGGCCCTCGTATTTTTAAAAAACCCGACGCGAAAATTTTCAAACAAGCACATATCCAAAATGCTCAGAAGTTTTATGAAAAGCATGGTGGTAAGACCATTATTATGGCTCGTTTCATACCAATTGTTCGTACCTTCGCGCCAATTGTTGCCGGCGTGGGTAAAATGGAATACAAGCGATTCCTCGGGTTCAACCTGATTGGTGGCTTTTTATGGACCTTCGGTATTACGTACCTTGGGTACTTTGCAGGGCAGCTCATCATTGCTGCTGGTGTCGAAATCGACACAGTCATTTTGCCGATTATTTTCCTCATCGTACTCATATCGGTATTACCTCCCGTACTGCATATTCTCAAAGAGAAAAAGAACCGCGACGCACTCTGGGCAGCCTCAAAGCGGCAATTTAATGTTATCTTTCGTCGTAAGCGTTAATATCTCTTGCACATCATCGCTTAGCACATCATACTAGTGCTTACCATGGGGCATCACACAAAAAAGCATCTTGGAGCAACCGTCCATGACGGCGGTGTCGATTTTTGTGTGTGGGCACCGTTTGCAAAAGACGCCTCACTCCTCCAGTGGCGTGACTTTGAATGGGAGGCAACACCCATGCAAAGTGATGGCAAAGGGTACTGGGAACTTCATGATGTCGATGCGGCACCAGGACAATTGTACAAATATCGTTTTACCAGTGCGACCGATGAAACACTTGACCGTAACGATCCGTATGCTCGGCAGCTCACTGGCTCAGATAATGGCTCATCGGTCATTATCGACCCCGCGTTTGAGTGGGAGGGTGCCGAGGCATATGTCACCACTCCACATAATGAAGCGATCATATACGAGCTCCATATTGGAACCTTTAATAAACCCGACGCATCAACCAGCGGTACCTTCGCTTCAGCAATTGAAAAGCTCGATTATCTTGTTGGGCTCGGTGTTAACTACGTCGAACTCATGCCCGTCACGAGCATGGCCGATAGCCATGGCTGGGGATACTCACCAAATTATATCTTCTCAATTGAAAATACCTATGGTGGTCGGCACGGCTTGCTGGAATTTGTAAAGGCCTGCCATCACAAAGGTATTGGCGTTATTATCGACGTCGTCTATAACCACTTTTTCAAAGAAACAGACCTTTGGCAATACGACGGCTGGCAAGAACATGACCGCGGTGGCATATATTTTTATAACGATGAACGCGGTGACACACCCTGGGGCGGACGACCAGACTACGGACGCTCGGAAGTTCGCCAATTCATTCTTGATAACGTCGCGATGTGGTTTAGCGAATATAACATTGATGGCATGCGGGTTGATTCAACGATTTACATGCGCAATAGCGATGGCAATAACGATAAGCCAGACCTCGACATTCCTGATGCATGGAGCTTGCTTGCTGAAGTAAACAATTTGGCACGTAAAATTAATCCGCACGCCCTAATGATTGCCGAAGATAACGCAACAAACGCTGCGATCGTCAGCTCTTCCAACGACGGCGGCATGGGGTTTGATGCCCAATGGGAAGTGGGGTTTCCCCACGTTATACGCGATGCGCTCGGTATTAGCCATCAAGCCAACCAAGCACCTCTCGATGGCATTACCTGGGCTCTAACCCATGGCTACACCGACCGAATGTTTGACCGCGTCGTGTTTGCCGATTCGCACGATACCGCCGCCAATGGCGCTGCTCGCCTGAATGAAGAAATCACCCCAGGAAATGCTGAGAGCTTTTCAGCGCGACAGCGCGTACTTATTGCCAGTGCACTGACGCTCACTACCAGTGGCATTCCAATGCTTCTCCAAGGCCAAGAGTTTATGCAGGAAGGTGCCTTCAATGAATGGCAGCAACTCGAGTGGGATAAAACCGAGCAGTTTGCTGGTATTGTGACTGCACATCGCCACTTGATTGATTTACGCCTCAACAAACATGGTAATACGCGCGGCCTTCTCGGCACAAGCACCGAGATTGTACATCGAGACGATGAGAACTTGGTTATCGCTTATCTTCGCAAAGATACTGGCGGTGCTCGCGATGACACTGTCGTACTCATTAACTTCGGCCCTACAACATTTACTGATTATCAGCTGACCTTGCCGTACGAAGGAAGGTGGTGGCTTCGCTTTAATAGTTATTGGAAGGGATACAGTGTGGATTTTCATGACAGTCAATTTGATGCCGCGCAGGCAGACAGTACTGGCGCTGCCACTATTCCACTTGCCGCCTACAGCGTGATGATTCTCTCTTGCGAATAAATACGTTACACTAACGGTATGCAACAGATCATTTCTATTCACGGTGGTACAACATTCTATAAGTACGAAGATTACCTCCGTTATCTGAAAGAAAAACCACTCCGCCTCAGTCGCATGACTGGTCAGAAGCTTTGGAAGGATACCCTCCAAAAAGATTTAGGAGCTGACTATCAAGTGATTACGCCGACCATGCCCAATAGCACCAATGCGCGCTACGAGGAATGGGCGATCTGGTTTGGGCGCATAGCAGAGGGCGTAGACGACAACTGTATCCTCATCGGCCATTCATTGGGTGCCGTATTTTTGCCAAAATATCTTTCCGAGAATACGTTTCCAAAAAAGATAATAGCGACGATTCTGATTGCCGCGCCGTACGATGATGAGTCGGACGAAGATCTGACAGATTTTAAGATCACTGGGAGTCTTGAGCGATTTGTCGATCAAGCTGGAGCTATCATCTTTTATCATGGTACCGATGACATCGTTCCACTACGCGAACTAGAACTGTATAAAAAAGCTATCCCTCAGGCAGAAACATACATTTCCTCAGCACCCGACCATTTCATGCGCAAATCATTCCCCGAGCTGATCGAGCGTATCAAACAGCTGCGCTAGAGCAATGGTTTCAGATACTTGCCGGTGAACGACGCCGGTACTTTTACAATCTCTTCTGGAGTTCCTGTGGCAACTACGGTGCCACCGCCAAGACCACCTTCTGGACCCATATCAACAATGTGATCGGCTGTTTTAATAACATCTAAGTTGTGCTCGATAATTACCATGCTGTTACCACCTTCAACAAGCTTCTGTAAAATGCCAAGAAGACGGTTCACGTCTGCGCTGTGAAGCCCGGTGGTTGGCTCATCAAGAATGTATAATGTTTTACCGGTTGAACGTCGTGATAGCTCTGATGCGAGCTTGATACGCTGCGCCTCACCACCGCTAAAGGTGGTGGCTGGCTGACCAAGGCGAATGTACCCAAGGCCTACATCAACCAGTGTGTCGAGTTTACGTGCGATCGCTGGGATATTTTCAAAGAACCCGGCCGCCTGTTCAACGGTCATTTCAAGAACATCACTAATCGTCGCATCTTTATATTTAATTTCAAGTGCCTCACGGTTATAGCGTTTTCCATGACACACATCACAGGTAACGTACACATCCGGCAGGAAGTGCATCTCAATTTTGATCACTCCATCGCCCTGGCAGTTTTCGCAGCGCCCACCCTTAACGTTGAAACTGAAACGTCCCGCTTTATACCCACGAATATTCGCTTCCGGCGTACCGGCAAATAGCTCACGAATTGCTGTAAATACGCCCGTGTAGGTCGCTGGATTAGAGCGCGGCGTTCGGCCAATTGCTGACTGGTCAATAATAATCGCTTTATCGAGCTGCTCGATACCCTCAATGTTGTCGTGGCTGCCCGGTACTTCATGCGCACGGTGGAGGCGTGCTGATAATTCCTTGGCAAGAATGTCATTTATAAGTGTCGATTTACCACTACCACTCACGCCGCTTACTACTGTCATCACGCCAAGTGGAATAGTAACATCAATATTTTTAAGGTTATTTTCGCGAGCACCCTTTATGACCAACGCGCGGTCTTTTTGAAGCTGTCGACGCTTTTTTGGCACGGCAATACTGTCGGTACCACTCAAATAACGCCCTGTGATACTCTCTGGGTTCTTTGCCACTTCTGCGGGCGTACCGTGCGCCACGACTTGCCCACCATTGACGCCAGCGCCAGGACCGATATCGAGCAGATAATCGGCTTCACGAATAGTGTCTTCGTCGTGTTCGACCACTAACACCGTGTTCCCAAGGTCACGTAAGTGCTTGAGTGTTGCAATCAAACGGTCATTATCACGTTGGTGTAGGCCAATTGACGGTTCGTCGAGCACATACAATACCCCCTGCAAGCCAGAGCCAATTTGTGTCGCCAAACGAATACGCTGCGCCTCACCACCCGAAAGTGTATTCGCGGCACGTGATAGCTCTAGGTAACTCAGCCCTACGTTATTCATAAAGCCAAGGCGTGATTTAATCTCTTTAAGAATTTGCGTGGCAATGAAGGCTTCTTGCTCGGTAAGGTGGAGTTTAGTCTCGAACAAATCAAGCGCGTCTTCAACGCCAAGCGTACAAATGTCCATAATGTTGAGGTTGTGAATGGTGACTGCCAGCACTACGGGTTTCAGCCGAGCGCCTTTACAGGCGTGACATTCACGTTCACGCATGAAGCGCTCAATGTCTTTACGCATGAAGTCACTGTCGGTCTCTTTGTAGCGACGCTCCAGGTTTGGAATGACCCCTTCATAGGTAGAATCGTATGAACGGCCATCGCCGAGTGAAATGCGGTACTTCTGAGCACCCGTTCCATAGAGTACTTTCTGCACGGCATCGGCTGACATTTCTTTGACAGGAACACGTAAGTTGAAGTTATGAGCATCGGCAACAGCTTGCAGTCGCTTCATGTACCACGCATCACTATTTACGCGGTTATACGGACGAATTGCGCCTTCGGCAATAGTGAGGTTTGGATTGAATACCAGCTCAGGGTCAACTTCAAGGCGGCTTCCAAGGCCGGTACATACCGGACAGGCACCTTGTGGCGCGTTAAAGCTAAATAAGCGTGGCTCGAGCTCTGGGATCTCCTCGTTTGGATGATCAACACAGGCGTAGCGCTGGCTATAAATGCGCGACTCTTCACTATCAGCATCAAGTACTTCAATCACTCCATTGGCAATTTCCAATGCCTGCTCAACTGACTGCGAAACGCGAGATTGTACTTCAGCAGACAGTGCGATGCGGTCGACAACAATTTCAATATCGTGTTTATATTTTTTATCAAGTTCTGGGAATTCATCTAATGAGTAGACGACGCCATCAACCCGCGCCCGGGCAAAGCCAAGGCGACGATACTGCTCTGGAACATGCGCGAATTCACCCTTCTTCTGTTTCGCAATTGGCGCCAACAAAAGCAAGCGAGACCCTTCGGGCAATTTCATGATCTCATCGATAATATCCTGCGGCGTGCGACGACTGACCGGCTTGCCGCAAATAGGACAGTGAGGCACTCCTATGCGAGCGTACAACAAACGAAGGTAATCATAAATTTCCGTTACGGTCGCAACGGTTGATCGAGGATTACGGCTGGTTGATTTTTGGTCGATGCTAATTGCCGGGCTCAGTCCATCAATTTGATCGACATCTGGCTTTTCCATAAGCCCAAGGAATTGCCGCGCGTAGCTTGACAAGCTTTCAACGTAGCGGCGCTGCCCTTCGGCGTAAATGGTATCAAACGCCAGACTTGATTTCCCAGAACCACTTAAACCAGTGATGACCACTAGCTTATCGCGTGGAATTTCCACACTAATATCTTTTAGGTTGTGCTCGCGCGCACCTGTAACCCGAATTACCTCTGACATATCTCACTTATTATACGCTTCATTTAAGATTTTTTCCACAATGCCTCACAGACGACGCTCATGCTTGCATTCCCCTATTTAACAGCGTATATTCAATCCAACTCACGAGGTTTTATGAAGAAATTTATTATTCTATTTTGCGTCACTCTATCGACTCTACTGATTCTCGACAGTATGGACACTGCTCATGCCCTCACACTGTTTCTATTAGCGGGTATTGTCCCTGGGACTGACATTGTCATGAGTGCTGACAGCACCCTTACCCTCTTCGCTGTTTTGCTTGGATTTGTCGTGGCGCGTACCCAAAACGCCTTCTTTAAAACGCTCGGTGCGTTCCGACAGCAGCAACTCGTCAACGAACAGCGCTAATTGTCTTCAAACGGTACAATACTTTCCGCCCATAGCTGAAGCTCTTGCAAGATGTATTCTTTTTCATCATCACCAGCATGCATAACAGCAAGCGCTTGCAACCGCTGCACAAACTCTGGCAATTGAGCTTTAATGCGCGCGCCACGCCAGGCTTCCCATGCAGCGACTTCATCCTCGGCGAGGCTTTGGGGGTAGTTACGCGCTTTGAAATGGAGTAGTAATACCGGTAAGCGTTCATCGGCAAAATCTGGGTGTAAGTCGGCAAGTTCATTAGCGTTGGCTTGACGCACTTTCTCAATACGCAGGCGGTCACCATCGCCAACAAATCCATCATACAGTTGCGCTTCAGCATCGGAATCTTTTGGAAACGCCGGACGAGCTTCAAATATACTGCGAAGCTTTTCAGCAAAGTCCGGGGACTGCAACAAAGTATTGCGATGGCGGGTAATTGTTTCTGCATCAAGCTGAATACGCTCCCAGCCACCTTCTCGCTCTAATACACCAAGTTGGGCAACCGCCGGGGAACGGTTATATTGAAGCTCTTTAACAGGAATTTTCTGAAAATCTTCTGCCTGACGTTCCTCCCAGCTTGCAAATAGTCGCTTTGCCAAAGCGTCTTGTGATAACCCTACAAATGGGGTTGGATCGTAGCGCAAATCATACACGAGCACATTGCCGTTGCGACCAGTCGTCAGTGGAAATGCCACAGTGGCTTTATGAAACTCCATTTCATAGCGCCCACTCACATAGACGAATGGAGTCTTTTGCTCGAGATTCACAAGTTGCTGAACTTTCTTTTTGTCACGCATCGTAAACAAGTATTCGTATAATTGCGGCTGCTTATCATGAATCAACTGAGTAACTGCAATGAGCGCTTCTACATCACTTAAGGCGTCGTGTGCTTTAAAATGATCGATGCCATTTTCTTTGGTAATTAGCTCGAGCTTGTTTACTTCTTTTCCGTCAACAACTGGCCACTTAATTCCGTCTGGCCGAAGTGCGCGGGTCATTCGCACGACATCGAGTATGTCCCAGCGAGAACGGCCATCGCGCCACGCCCACTCATACGGATCGTTGAATGTACGCCAAAACAGTGTGCGAATAAATTCATCGTCAAAACGAATGTTATTAAAGCCGACCGTTACGGTATCTGGAGTGAAAATCTCATCACGTAGGAGCTGAGCAAATTCGGCTTCGGTATAGCCGTCTGCCTGTGTTTGCTGCGGAGTAATGCCGGTTACGAGCAGGGCATCTGGATTTGGAAGTGTATCGTCATTGAGCTTTACGAGGATATTGTAGGGCTCACCAATTGGTTGAAACTGCTCATCAGTACGAATACCTGCAAACTGCATAATACGGTCGTGGCGCGGGTTTAAACCAGAGGTTTCGAGGTCATAGAAGAAATATGTTTGAGGCATACTCTTATTATAGCGTGAAAAGAAAAGAGGCGCCCGATATGGGCGCCTGAGCAAAGAAAAAAACAAAGAGTGTGGGAGTATTCCCAACGTGGGGGTGAACGAAACGGCTCACCCCCACGCTGGAGATTGATGACATGCGAGCAGTCGCGCGGGTCGAACACCGAAGTGAGCGCCGCCATTACTACCGCATTAGGGGACGTTGTGTCCAGGGTTGAGCAGACGCTCGTGCAGTTTTGCCGTGAACAATTAAGTTCAGGGTCGCATGCTGTCTGTCACCGCTACCTATATCACCGCGGGATGAAGGCGCAGGAGCTACCACCTTGCGTGGCAAGTAGCCTATCCTGCTAGGGTCTGAATCGCATCATTACCTTTCTAGTTGACTGTTTTCGTTTGGTGCCACATCGATGTGAGGCGCCATGGATGAGAAGAATCAGGAGGTGTTGAAACTCATGTTATGAGTATAGACCTTTCGTTCGGTCCCGCTGTCTTTGCCACGGGTACTGCATAATACGTTAGTACGATGCTGTATCCGTGGCAAACTCTTTGTCATTTCAATGTGCGCTGGCAAACCGTGGCTTGTGTAGCTTGTTTATTATTATATCAAATGTTTGCTTATTTGTCAATATATATTTTAAATATTATATATAAAAATAAAAACACCTGTTTGGTGTTGAAAAATAATTCAGTAGTAAGTGGCTGGGCCGGTAGCCCCCGTGTGCACAATGGGTGTGCGTTTACGGGGGCTACCGACTCATGACGGCGATCTTCTCTGAGGATGGCTGAAACGCAGCCTACTCAGGGGGGCGAGCAAAGCTCAAAGAAGAAGCCGTCCGCCGACCGCGAGGGGTCAGGCGGTCGCGAGGTCGGCGGCGGTCATGGCGGCCGGCGACGACGACGAGATCGAGCTCAGGGTGGTGTGGCTGCGCCCGCGCGAGGTGGGCGGCGACATGGTGGGATGGATGGAGGGGGTGGTCTCGGTCACGGGATGTCCTTCCGTTTTGAACCCAATGCATGGGCTCAGCGTTCACCATATGGTGCCCCCAGCAAGTCGCTGGTAGGTCAGCAGCGCAAACTGAGTTTGCAGTACAGACCTACCGGCGACTCACCCTGAGTCAATTACTACCGAATTATTATAGTACCTCTTGGGAGCTCGGGAGCTCAACCGTAAGATTTTTAAATATTAGCACAAATTTGATTTATTGTCAATATATTTTATGAATTTATTGTTCGAGAAGTGTAAATTCATCCAGGCCAATCCGTATGACCGAACTTCCCTCGGCTCCTTCGCGGGTCAGTGCATGGGTAATGCCCATCTTCTTCATGATGTCGCGGAGGCGATTTACTCCTTCGTAACTATCAAATTGGGTGCGACGAGCAAACTTTTCAATTTTATGACCTTTCACGACAAATACCGTAGCGTCTCCTTCGGCCACCTTCTTGATCTGCCATGCTTGCGCCTTCACTTCTTGAGTCAGTGAAATAACCGGCAACCCTTCATTCTCATCGGCAATTGCTTCTTTTTCGGCTTTACGCACCGTTTCAACATGGTGTCGAAGTGCACGAAGGACTTCGGTGAGACCCTCGTGCGCTTGTGACGAGATTGCAAATACGGCAGCATCTCCCGCAACAGACATCACCGCTTCCTTTTGCATTGCCACAATCTCGGCATCCAAGCCTTCTATTTTAGTGAGAGCTATTACTTCTGGACGGTCAACAAGTTCAGGGCTGTAGGCTTCAAGTTCTTTTCGAATTGTTGTGTAGGCCGAGGCAATATCATCGGTATAGGCGTCGATAAGATGGAGGATAACCGCAGTGCGCTCGACGTGACGCAAAAACGCATCACCAAGCCCTTTCCCTTCACTGGCACCTTCAATAAGGCCAGGGATATCG
The DNA here is from genome assembly GCA_044341315.1 of Saccharimonadales bacterium (SeqCode). Taxonomy (GTDB): domain Bacteria; phylum Patescibacteriota; class Saccharimonadia; order Saccharimonadales; family Saccharimonadaceae; genus Microsaccharimonas. The sequence goes on along the minus strand of JBIIRX010000007.1, from coordinate 9,312 downwards.
GCAATCAACAGGCTCCCGTCATCAATATCAGCAACGCCAAGGTTCGGAGTTAAGGTTGTAAATGCATAATCTGCGATTTCGGGGCGAGCATTAGAAACCACGCTCAAGAAGGTCGACTTACCGGCATTCGGAAATCCAACCAACCCTACATCAGCAAGCAGTTTCAGCTCAAGTTCTGCCTCGAACGTTTCACCGGGCTCGCCACGCTCAGCTACTCGAGGCGCCTGTCGAACTGACGATTTAAAGTGTGCATTACCAAAGCCGCCATCACCACCCTTTGCAACAACGACCCGTTGGCCATCAACCGTGAGATCGGCAATAACTTCACCGTCGCGCTTTACAATCGTGCCAATAGGAACTTTTATAAAGTTGGCTGCGCCCGACTTACCATGGCGATCGCGTTTCGCACCAGCTTGGCCCGGCTCACCCTTCAGCTCGGGCTTGTAGCGAAAATCGAGCAATGTATTGAGCCCTTCAGTTGCAACGAAAATAACGTCACCGCCCCGACCGCCATCACCGCCATCCGGGCCACCTTTATCAACATAGATTTCATGGCGAAAACTGACGGCACCATCACCGCCGCGTCCAGCCTGCACTAACACTTTAGCGGTATCAACAAACATATACCTTTATTATAACAAAATTACCCCTGAATTGACAGGGGTAATGTATTGTGTCGTTTTATAGACTAATGGATGTACATGTACTGGCTGACTTGACCGGCTGGCAGGATACGACCAGATACTCGGTTATACCCACCACCTGGAACCGATGCGTTCATTTCACTGAGCTCAAGGTCACCGTTAGGGAGCACCCTCTCAACGATAGCTACGTGTCCCCAGTCTTGGATGACAGCGCCTGGTGCAGGCGTTTTATTGACGGCGTAACCAGCTGCGGCAGCTCGAGATGCCCACGTACCAGCGTTACCCCACATCGATCCAACTGGACGTCCCATTTGAGCACGCTTCCAGAAGGCGTATGAAGTACAGTTACCGTAGGCGTAGCCACCAGCTGCACCAGAGAACCCACCGATAAACCATGTAGAACCGCCACTAAAGCCACCGCTGTATCCGGTAATAAATGTACCACCAGTAGATACGGTAGGGGCAACTGGGGCAACGTAACCTGGGCGTTCGGTAGTTGGGAGTTCACCACCAGGAATGATAATCTTCAAACCAGTTGTCACACCTTGAAGTTCGAGGTCGTTATACGTAGCAATTGCAGTTGCATTTACTTTGTACTTTTCAGCAATTTTTTCGATAGTATCACCGTCTTTGACGGTGTAGGCAATACCATTCACTGGCAGTACATCGATACTTGAACCAGCGGCTAACGTGTCGCTGTCTTTTAAGTTGTTCGCCCAACGAATGGTGTTTTCAGTCACACCAAACTTGGCTGCAACGGTAGCGACAGAATCGCCATCGGCAACGGCATAGGTTGTAATTTTACGGCTCGCTTCAGAGAGCTGCACAATAACCGGCTTGGTAATTGAGGTACTGTCAGATGCACCAGCATATTCACTCTGAACACGCGTCGATACAGCCAGTTCAGCGACGTTTGGCGCAATTGCAAGTGACGCAGCGCTTGCCACTGACGCAGCGATGTCAGTTGCAACCACGTCATTGACGGCTGGTTGTTCGGCGGTAGCGACAGCATTTGCTACAGAAGATGCAGCGGCTGCGCTGGTACTCTCCTGAGGAGAGCGGTAGCCAACGGCAATGATCGAAACGATCAGTACGAACACGCTGGCATAAATAGCGACGGTTGACGATTTGATACGACCTTTGGCAGATCGATTTGTTGTTGGCCTTGCAGATGCGCCAATTGCTGGTTGACGTACTGCTGCAGCCCCACCCTGGGTAGTAGTAACACTACCGCTCGTAATTGTATTACGAATTATCGTTCTCCTGCCGCTCGGATTTCTCTCGAGGGCGTCTACCGTACTTAGTCTTGCTTCGTATGTATTAACAACGAAAAGGATACATGTCGACCAGTGTTAATTATTATAGTTTTCGGTATCCGTACGACTGTTCTGATAGGCGCATTGACACTTTTATTTCCCACTCGCAGGTGACGTTTCGGCCTTTTCTAACAGATACGGACCTTCAACTCACTAGTGATAAAAGCTCAATGTGCTTATATCAGTATAGCAATCCTGGCTTTTTAAGTCAATTTATTTTATAAGTATAGTATTTTGTCAAATCCACTAAAGAATCTGGCACTTTTGTTTACAATGGTCACGAATATTAGCCTCGTGCTGTTCAAGCGTCGTTCCATAATACGTAACATCATCATCTCCACTTAAGAAGTACAAATAGTCACCTGCCGCCGGTCGGGCTACAGCCTTGAGTGCAGCGACACCGGGAACAGCAATTGGCCCTGGGGGTAGCCCCGTATATCGCCGAGTATTATACGGTGAATCAAGGTTTGTGTCGCGTGGGACACCTGTTTTATCGGCAATATATTGATAGGTCACATCAGAGCCGAGCGGCATACCCGTTGCAAGCCGCTTATAAAAGACCTGGGCAATCTGTGACTCATCTCCACCAATTGCCTCACGTTGGATAATTGAAGCCAAGGTAATTCCTTGGTACAGAGTAAGGCCTTGCGCTTGGTAGAGCGCAATTAAGTCATTATCGACAACTACCTTGTAATACGTATCAAAAACATGCGTGAGGATGTTTTTCGCACTCTCACCCGCTCCAAACCTATAGGTATCGCCGTAGATGTATCCTTCAAGGTCAGCTGAAGCCGGTTTGCCGGCAAAAAGCGGCGATTCATAGGAAGCACTAAAGGCTGCGTCTATCTCGCTCGCGCTGTAACCGGCTTTCAAAAACACTTCTTTATTTTGTCGTAGAGTCGCGCCAGGCAGGAATGTGATGTCAAAGCTATCAACCGTTCCACTGGTAAGATGCTTAACAATATCAGGGGTAGACTCTGAGGGGGACAAGCGATAGGTCCCAGCTTGGAGATTATTCTGCACTCCTTCGATTCGGGTGTACCATAAGAATACTTCTTCGTTTCGAATAATTCCCTGTTCTTTCAAAAGCCCAGCAATTGCTTTGGGGCCAGTTCCAGACTCAACGACAATTAGTTTCTTACTTGTGTCACCAGTATTCACTGGCGAAAGCTGCACTGTATACCAGGCAAATACAGCGGCACAGGCGGCAATAAGAACGCCCACGATGATAGTTACTATGGTGAAAAGCCGCTTCTTCCAACGTGGCTTTTTGGGCGCAGGCTGCTGCTCGATTGGCTGTGGAGCTGGGACAACTGGCTGAGTTGGCTGTGGCACCGCTACGGGGTTTAACGGTCGCTTTGGCGTCAGGGGCGGTGTAGTAGTAGCTTGCCGGTCAACCGGTGGGCGACGAAAATCATCCATAGTGCACCTCCAGATAATCTTGCAGAATAATTGTTGCCGCCTGAGCGTCGATGTCTTCTTTCGCATACGGCTTTCCATACGATTTTAAGCGTTGTTCGGCAATAACACTCGTCAGCGATTCGTCTTGAAACACAATTGGTATATCGAGCGTTGCCAAGCGCTCAGCAAACTTTTCAACATACTCCGTTTGTGTAGTTGCTTCACCAGCTTGATTGCGTGGGTAGCCGAGAACAAACATCGTTGCGCCTTCTTTCAGCGCAAGCTCGCCTATGGTTTGTATCTCATTCCCATCGACGGCAACCGTTGCTACGGCAATCGCAATGCAAACACCTGTGTCCGCCATCGACACACCAATACGCTTCTCGCCAACATCGAGGCCGACGAGTATCGTACTACTCATTATTTTCGACTTTAAACTCAATCTTAATTTTGTTCAGGTCGTTTGGCACGGTTCGGACCCAGAAGTACGAGAATTGCACGTCAACTTCTTTGATGCCGGTTTCGGCTTGCAGAGTTTGCTGGACTTCTCCGTAAATCTTGCCCTTTACCTGCTCTTTAATTTGGTCTTCATCGATTTCTGGACCAACCCGCCCTGTTGCTGTGAGTGTCACAGTTCTCGTATCACCATCAACGCGGAAGTTACTTAAGGTCGCTGTATCTGCACCCGTACTGTAAATCTTTTGGCTATCTTCCAATTGCTTCGTGAGGTAGTCTTTCAGGTAGTTTTCGAGACTTGATTTTGAAACCGCTTGCATTGAATAGCTCGTCTTAACGCTCAGTGTCGCTTTACCGTTAGGAGCTTCTTGGCCAACCGCAGGTGTAACAGTTTCAGCTCCGCGTTGTGCAGTGAAGCTACTATCAATCACCTTCTCACCATTGGTAAACTTAGCAGCCAGGGATTTCTTTTCAGCGTCAGTTGAGGCACCAACGAGCTGGCCACGGGCGCGTTCAAGGTCGTCAGCGGAAACAACTTTCGCAATGCGAGAAGTTCCACCGGACATCTGACTGCCGTTTGAGCTAAATCCGCCAGCAGAAGCCTGGTAGCTTCGTGGCGATAGGTTATAGTTCGTTCCCGGAGCTTGTGCGGTTACCCCCACCGTCGCACTATCTTGCACTAACCCACCTGGTCCGATTGTCGTACCATCGAGTGTGACGGCTGAGTCACTCGTAAAGGTAAGCCCGGCAGCGGTAAACTCTGTACCTGCGGGGATGGTAATCGCATTACTCGAAACAGAGGTGCGCGTAACGGTCATTGTACCTTTTGCCCTATCTCCTACATCCTTCTCGCCTGTTGCCGGGAACTCAACCGTTGCGTCCTTATCCTCATTTTGCGCGACAGAGCTGACGATACCTTGTTGGAAATTAGTCGCCGCGGTACCACCAAGTTTCACTGAGGCACTGACCGGGCTCGGGCTCGTACTTGCAGTAATAATCACTGTTGCCGCTGGAGCAAAGACGAACATCCAGACAAGTAGCGCTGCGAGGGCGATGCCACCGCCAATACCAAAGAATAATTTCTTCCGGAAGGTATCGAAGTTAGGAATTTTTGGGCGATTCTTGGGCTTTTTTGGAGCACCAGGCTTTACACTTCGTGCCGCTGCCGCTGTAGCAGCTGCACCTGCAGCCACTTCTTCACCATCAATGTCGATAGCATCAATTGCTTCACTTCGGGCGTTCTCAGGTACACGGGTGCCATCTTTGACACGAACCGTTTTGGCATGATCGCCAACTGGTAATTCTGACCCGTCAATAATATCGTCACCGTCATCTACAATAAGGGCAGGCACTTCGGCGATTTCAGGCTTCGTTTGTAAGTTTTTGGCAACCGGAATGCTCGCATTGGCGGCAAGCGCCACGAGCGCTTGGTTATGGGTAATCAGCACCAACTGCTTCTTATCAGCCTTTGCCATACGGTCAAGCAACCGCAAGTTAACCGCGCTTTGAAGAGCACCAGCACGCTTTGGCGGAACTATGGCGACGATTTTTTCTTTTGCCTGTTTGATTTTACCAATTACGGCAGTAATGTCGTCGTCAACATCGATGTAGATAACGTCTTTATTCATGCTTAGATTTTGAGGAGCCTGTTAAATTTATCTTTTAACGAATCTCCCTCACCACTCCCCACTAGTGTATCATATCCGACGCGCAGCAGCCCCATAGCGGTAATGAAAGTGTGGTCGCTGACGTCGCCGGTTGCGTCTTTCACACCAATCACTTCACTGGGGTTAATATGCTGAACGGTTGGCTTCTTGGTAAATGGTAATTCTTTATGCCAGCTTGAACCCTCAAGCACATGTACGAGTTTTTCAAGGCTTGAACCACCACCACACAGAAGAATGCGATTTGGCAGGTGATCAACCGAATCAAATTCACTCAGCGCAAGCTCGACGCCAGCAATCCAAACTTCAAGTGTTTTATCGAGGGCGTCATTCACCTCTTTCTTCACCGTCGGCTTAATTTGTTCGTGATCAATATTTACTTTCAGTTTCTCGGCATCTTTATAGGAAAGGTTCATATCAGAGGCGATCGTTTGCGTGAAGCTACGTCCACCAATGCCAAACATCTTTGTGCCTTCGACACCTCCGTCATTCACAACAGCGATATCAGTCGTTCCACCACCAACGTCAGCTAAGATGGCAGTAAAATTACTGTTCCCGTCGCTTCCAAGCACACTCCGACTAACCGCAAACGGCTCAGCGGCAACGGCCAGTAGGTCGAGCGAGAGCTCTTGAGCTACCCGCTCCAGCGCACCGATGTGTACCATCGGTGCGAAGGCGGTATAAATTTGCACGGCAACGTCACGACCTTGAAAGCCTATTGGGTTGCTCACTTTGTAGCCGTCAATATGAATCCCCACCAGGGCGCTGTTCACCAGTTTCACTTCTACTTCATCATTGCCTGTTTCAAGGGCAATTTGTTGCTGCGCCTTGGTTTGCGCCCGTTCCTGGACTTTTTCGATGATAAATTCCATTTCAGAATCATCAAGAGGACGATCTGGTTGTGGTCGTCGGTATCGAATAGTGTCCGTCACGCCTTTGACAAGCTCGCCGGCAATTCCAATCACCACACGTTTAGCCTGTAAGCCGGCTTGCTCTTCGGCTTGCGCCAATGCCTCTTCACAATTACGTACCACGCCGGCAATATCAGCAATAGCACCTGAGTGCATATCACTGACTTCTTGACGGGCACGACCTACGCCAATAATCTGTAGCTCCTCGCCATCAAGTTTTGCAATGAGCGCTTTGACAAACTCCGTACCAATATCGAGCCCCACAAGATAGTCGTCATCAGATACTTTATTCGTTTTGAGAAATTTGTTTAAAACCATAAGTGTATCCCATTATATACTATTGAGCGAGCTGCGCATAAGCATATTGATAAAATATTAATTTTGTGCTATAATATTAATTAAATGAGTGGTCCTATATTTGGAGAAAATAGCAGTAAGTCGAACCTCCCTCCCGTCGACAAGCTTGAAAGCGATACCCTTCCCCCTTCAGTTGAAGACGCTGAAGCGGAATATTTTGCAGACATGGCATTTGATGATCGTTTGCTTTACCTACTCGCAAATGAATCTTCAAAAATTACGCTGTCTCTAGCACACAAAACCTCAGCCCTAACCAATATCGGTGCAAGCGCACTTTTTTCACCTAACTCTACGGAAGTGGTTGATATAACGTTGGATGATGACCATATTGAAGAGTTAGAAGTTCCCGCCTTTTCGTATCGAATGGAAGGACGACTTGAGCAGTATCCTGGGCGGCTTGAGATAGATGCGATCATTACGCCCGATGATACATATGGTGAAGCGATTCACATTGAGAGCACGCCCCATAGTCCTGATGTATTTTACATCTCTCGACGAGGAGAAAAGCCTGATGTGGAAATTATTGATACTAAAGAACTATTTTACGTACTGTGCCAACTTGGTGGCGCTTCTAAGCAATCGATTGATCAGGTATGTACTGCACTAACGGCAATTAATCAAAACAAACCAAGTATATTCAGAGCAAATATCGAGGAGGTATGGCGACAACTTGGGGAAACCCACGGAGAAATCACCACTGCTACTGAATTATCCCATATTGTCGAAACACCAGCACGTGAGGATTTTCCAGAAAAAATCAAACTACGACGTGAAGAGGTTGAGACGGCAGACGCGACCTTTATTAAGCTCTTTCTTGAACATACAACCGAAATGACAACGCTCGATGTCGAAGAGTCGTATTGCCTAACACTTGTCTTTGAACAGGTTAATTCTCGAAATACCGAGAAAAACGCAGAGAAAGTTATCGTTTCGGGTATCTCACCACGAATGATAACCCTCGACATTGAACGCAAGTCAAAAGGAAGGGTGACAAAACTCGATTTAGATACCGCTTCGATCAAAGAACTATTCGTAAACTGGTTCGACCAGCTCGTATCTCACTAAATTAACACAGCCTTAATTCGCCGAATTCCAGCGCTCGAAGCTTCTTCCTTCGTGATCTTAAACGTCTTACCATCTTCACCAAGCTGGCCAGTGTGATCAACATGTGGGCCGCCACAAATTTCAAGACTCACAATATGGTCACCTTCGCCCATTTGATACACTTTTACTTCTTCATTGTAGCGTTCACCGAATGGACCGATTGCGCCCATATCGAGTGCCTGCTGAGTAGGATACATCGTAAAACCGACAGGAAGATCTTCTGCAATCCACTTATTCACAAGCACTTCAGCTTGATCAAGTTCTTCGCGGGTTAGTTTGCGGTCGAAGTTAAAGTCGAATCGAAGCCGCTCTTCAGTGATGTTACTACCGTGCTGTTGGAATACAGGGCCAATCACTTCACGAAGCGCTGATTGTAGTAAGTGAGTGGCAGTATGGTATTTCAGGTGGATTAGATCCTGGCCACCAAGTCCACCCTTAAATTCACCTTTGGTAGCGGTTCGAGAACGGTTGCGCTGCTCTTCCATCTTGGCGTCGAATTCTCCACGCCAGTTTTCAGACACAGTAATACCCTGCTTAAACGCTTCTTCGGTTGAGAGCTCTACTGGAAAACCGTAGGTATCATACAATGTGAAAAGTTCAGCACCCGTGATACCTTCAGTAAATTTACTGAGCTGTTGCAAGCCCTTCCGCAGCGTCTGACGGAAGACTTTTTCTTCTTTCACAAGCACTGCAATAATCGTTTCACGGTTGGCGGCAACTTCTGGGTAATCCGCTTCGTAAAGGTCGGCAATGACCGGCACAATGGATTCAAAGAAGTTTTGCTCAATGCCAAGGTCAAAGGCAAAGCGGATGGCGCGGCGAAGGAGTCGTCGCATAACATAGCCCTGCTCTTTATTGGCTGGAACACAGCCATCGACCGCTAAGAAGGTTGCGGCACGCAGGTGGTCAGCAATGACACGCATACTTGTGGTGTTACTTTCGTACTTTTTGCCACTGAGGCTTTCAAGTTTTTCAATGATTGGCCACATCAGGCTAATACGAAATACATCTGGGCTGTCAATGACTGCCGCTGCAATCCGCTCTAAACCGGAGCCATGGTCAATGTTTGGTTTTTCAAGCGGCTCAAAAACACCTTCAGCAAGCTTGCGGTACGCCATAAATACGTTGTTACCAATTTCCATGAAGCGACCACAGTCACAGTTTGGGTGGCAGAATTCGCCAAATGATGGATCGTGGGGCGTACCGAAGTCGTAGAACATTTCACTGTCAGGTCCACATGGGTCACCGACTGGCGTGGTTTCGGGTTTACCGTTGCGACTCCACCAGTTCTTGCTGCCATCATAGTAGAAAATGCGCTCGCCGTCTTTGATACCCCGTGTGTACCCATCTTCTTCAGAGCCAATTTCGGCTTCATCAGCTTGAATGCCGCGGGCTTCAAATAGGCGCTTCCAAACACTGGCTGCTTCGGTGTCTTTTTCGATGCCGTATTCTGGTGCAC
>JBIIRX010000004.1:0-21115 GCA_044341315.1 Saccharimonadales bacterium (SeqCode) | reverse complement strand
ATGATTGCAAAGTTCGTGGCAACAATCTATCAACCTACGGAACTACGACCCTTCCAAGAACTCGGGGTTGCGCCGGGTGCCTTCTACCTAAATAATCCCGGCTTTCCATCAGATCATGCCTTGTTTGTAACAGCTATTTTATGTGCCGTATGGTTCGAAACTCGGCTCAAGAAGATTTCTTTAGTACTTGCAGGGTTAGTACTGCTCATTTGTATCGGAAGAGTAGTCGCCTTGGTGCACACACCACTTGATGTTATCGGAGGTGTAATAATTGCACTCATTGGAGCGCTCTGGTATAGTACGGTTCCAAGAAGAACTGTGGATAAAGTGAAGGAGCACGGTAATGGCAAAAGTCGTACAAAGCCAGCAACAGGTCACCGTTGAACCGTGGTGGGTAAGAGGGCGCATTGTATATATAGGTTTCGGCCTCGGAATGCTTTGGTGGGTGCTTACTTCGCTCCTGAAGCACTATGCGATTGACCCCATTGCTTGTCGCGACTTAGCGACCGCAACAACCTGCGTCAATTCGTTTGGAGTTGCCGGTAGTATTGCCGCCATTATTGTCGGGATAATTGGTGTGATTGCGTTGGTGCGATTGGTACAACCACGGCCAATCGTCATTGCATTGCCGACTGCTATACTCCTTTGGGATCTTAGCGTATTTATGGCCGGACTGAGTTGGTGGGAAACGCTTCTATGGGCACTATTCTTTTATACCGTCAGCTATACTCTCTTCTGGCTGGCAGCTCGCCTCAATAACACTGTGGCCTCGTTGGCTTTAGCGGCTGTCGTTGTCATCGTTATTCGACTACTACTTCTTATATAGTGCTACAATAACAGTATGGATATGGTGGTAGTAGCACTGCTGGGTATTGTAGTGGCTGTTATGGGAACGGCATTATTTATTATTTCCCAGCGACTTCGAGAGCTAAGCCAAAAAGGCGGTGTTGAACTGCTGAAGACAGATGTCACCGAGTTAAATCGCACAATTGTTAGTTTGCAAACCACCCTTGGTGACAAGCTGGAGCGTAACAGCGCGGCTATGCAATCTTCGGTGCAGAAGCAGCTAAGTGAAAGTATGAAGCTCGTAAACGACGTGTCGCAGCGGCTTACGAAGCTCGATGAAACGAACCGAAGGGTAGTAGATGTTGCCGATGAGCTTAAGACACTTCAAAACGTACTCCAAAACCCGAAGCAGCGCGGCGTATTTGGTGAATACTACCTTGAGTCTGTACTCGCGAACATACTGCCAACCAAAAACTTTAAAATGCAGTATAGCTTTAGAGATGGCGTTATCGCCGATGCCTGTGTGATTTTAGATAAAGGCCAGCTGCTGCCTGTCGACAGTAAGTTCAGTCTGGAAAATTACAACCGAATGGTCGCTTCACAAACCAAAAGTGAGCGTGAAGACTGGCTTAAGCGCGTTCGCAATGACCTTAAGGGAAGAATTGATGAAACCAGTAAATATATTCGCCCAGCCGAGGGGACGATGGACTTTGCGTTTATGTTTATTCCGAGTGAGTCGCTCTATTATGACTTGCTAATTGGTGATGTTGGTACTGGTTCAAGCGCCCGTGACCTAATTGAATACGCGTTTCGGGAGAAAAAAGTCATTATAGTAAGCCCGACGAGCTTTATGGCGTACTTGCAAACCGTTCTGCAAGGGCTGCGTAGCTTGCAAATCGAAGAGCAGGCAAAAGACATCCAAATTCAAGTTGGTAAATTAGGGCGCCATATCGGGTCGTTTAACACTTATATGGATAAACTCGGTAAGTCACTGGGTACGACGGTTGGTCATTTCAACAATGCACATAAAGAACTTGCGAAAGTAGATACTGACGTTACAAAAATAGCTCATACTGAAAAAACAATCGAGCCGTTACTTATCGATAAGCCTCAAGACGATTCACAATAAGACTGTGATCTATATTACATTCATACACCGTAACTATTGATAGTATATAGGTATGAACAGCCTCCTTCGCACCTATACCTCCAAGACGATTATTGTTATTGGAGGAACCTCCGGAATGGGTAAGGCTGTAGTGCAGAGGCTCGCGCCAGTTGCGAAAACAATTATTTGCATTGGTCGTGACAGGAAGGCAGGAGCGGCGCTTGTACGGTCACTACCCGAAAATGGTGTATTTGAAGCTGTCGAAATGCGAAACGCTGATGAGGTGCGTGAAACACTCCAAGCAGTAGCTAAACGATACGGCCCGATAGATGTATGTTTTAATTTTGCGGGTACCTTTTTGGCCGGCGAAATGAGAGATACGCCGATAGAAGACTGGCAGTCGATCTTTGATACAAATATCAAACCGATTATTCATGGTACATCGGTGATGTATCAAATCATGAGAAAGCAAGGGTATGGACAGTTAGTAAACGTAGCCTCAGCGGCTGGCTTGTTCCCAGTGCCCGTTATGAATATTTACGGCGCAACAAAAAGTGCAGTAGTCAGCCTCTCACAAGGCCTGCGAGCAGAGGCAAATGGGTTCGGCGTAAAAGTCACTGTTGTATGCCCTACGGTTGTGGATACACCACTCTACGATACGGCACTCTTTGACGGGGTGAATAAACAGAAAGCGCTTAGAATGGTAAAGGCACCGACCGTACAATCTGCAGACGTTGCAGCAGAACGTATTATACGTGGCGCTGCGCGTAATCGAGCTATTGTCCATACCTCATTCGTCACTCGGCTCGTCTGGTGGGGCTATCGAATATCTCCACCGCTCTATGTGTGGGCGACCAGTCGATTCTTCTTAGTATACCGACAGCGTCTTCGAAAAATATAATACCCCACTTCGTACAGTGGGGTATTAAGAGTGGTGCTCTATGTTGTGTTAAGCTTCTTTTCCACGAAGCACGTCGTAGATGACGAATCCGATCGCCGCACCAATAACTGGTGCAAGAACATATACAATGTATGGCCATGCGTCAGGTGTGAAAGCTTGCAGGCCAAGGGCGACTGCTGGGTTGAGGATTGCATTTGCAGCGACAAAACCGGCAGTTGTTCCAGCGATCATCAGGCCGATAAAGATACCGAATCCAATACTAAACGCTTTACTAAGTTGATCTTGAACACGCGATGCATTCGCGTAAGCGAACCCAATAACTGCAGCACCAAGCAACTCAGCGAAGAAGACGTACCATTCTTTACCGGTTAGGTTTGTCAGGGCAGCGGCTTTGAAGAGCTCTTGCGCAGTTTGTCCATAGGCAGCAGCTTGTGCGCTTACGGCTGCTTGACCACCAATGAATGCCGTAAGCGCAAAGAACGCAGCGGCGGCACCAAGGAATTGTACAAAGATGTACGCAATTGCACGGAGCCATCCGATTCGGCGGGTTACCCACGCACCAACGGTAACAGCAGGGTTGAAGTGTGAACCTGAGATAGCGCCGAGGAGCAGTACGAGCCCAACGACCGCAAACATAACAGCAATAGCGCTGCCTTGTGAAACGATAATAACGGCAACAAGCAGGAAGCTACCGATAAATTCAGCACCTAGTGAACGCCATAGGCGGGCTGATTGAAGTGATGTTTCGAGGTGATCGCCAAAAGTCTGCTTTTTAGCTACTGCGGGAACAGTCTTGACGGTCGTTTTAGTCGCTGCGGCTGGTTTTGTAGAAACCGTTTTCTTTACTGCCGGCGCTTTCTTTTTAGTAGAAGTGGCTTTCTTTGTAGCCATATATTTCCCTCCTTAAACTGGTAAATATGTGCCTAGTATACCATAAACGGTACGAGGCAAGCGTGAACTTTTAGTGATATACTAGAGTCATTATGGGACTCTATTTACGACAACAAGAAACACGGTCAGATTTGCAGGATAAGTTAGCTGCTGAACTGCAAGAACGAGCAAAGCGGAAACCGCAGCCGTTTGACCAGCCAGATGGAGTAACTGACTCAGCCTATTTAAAAAATACCAAGCAAACGACGACATTAGCATGGGCATGGGCTCTGATCGCCATTGCAGTGATTGCCCTTGTTATTTGGTTGATTATCTCTACGCTTTCGTAAGCATAAGTAGAATACTATTTAGCCCTCGCGCAGACACCACCTATAGCGTATAATAAGTGTAATTATGTCTAGTTACGATATAGAGGGTGTGAAACAGTCCCTACTCAATCAGGTGGCTGAAAGCCAGGCACCGCGTGATGTTTTAAAAGCACCAGAATTCAAAGAATTGTATGGTGTTATTGCAACGCTTCCTCCAGAAGAGCGCGGTGCGTTTGGGCGTCAAGTGAATGAACTTAAAAACGCTGTCGAAGCGGCAATTGAAAAACGCATTGAGGAGCTTGAAACTGCTGAAGTTGTGCCACTTGATGTGACGGCGCCATGGGACGTCAACGGTTCGCAGCCAGCCTTGCTTCCAACAAAGCAAGGCACGCAGCACCCGCTTACGAAAGAACTCGATGAGGTGATTAATATTTTTACTCGTATGGGCTTCGAAGCATTTGAGTCTCGACAAATTGATGACGATCATCACATGTTTGGCGCGCTTAACTTCCCAGAAGATCACCCAGCTCGTGACGGCTACGATACTTTCCGCACCGAAGAAGGGTTTATTCCGCCGGCACACACTTCAACTATGCAGCACCGTATCTTGAAGCAGGGGAAAGCAAACCTCGAAGCGGGTGGCCACATTGCCGCCATTAGTTATGGTCGTGTATTTCGTAATGAAGATGTTGATGCGACGCATGAACACACGTTCTACCAATGCGAGGGTGTGTTCGTAAGTAAAACTGCGACACTGGGCGACATGCTTGGGACACTCCGAAGCTTCTTCGAAACCTACTATGGACAACAACTGCGCATTAAAACCCAACCTGGATACTTCCCATTCACTGAACCAGGACTTGAATTTGCGATTGAAAAACCCGCAGCACTTGGAGGCAAGCCGGGCGACTGGCTTGAAATGCTTGGCTGTGGCATGATTCATCCGAACGTGCTGAAAGAGGCGGGGATTGACCCTACCAAATATCGCGGCTTTGCTTGGGGTGGCGGTATTGAGCGATTAGTTATGTTGAAATATGGCATTGAAGACCTCCGTCACTTTGAGTCGGCAAAATTAGCATTCTTAAGGAAATTTGCATCATGATAATTTCGGTAAATTGGCTCAAAAAATTCACTGAGGTAACGGCTTCGATTGACGAGCTGACTACGTTAATTGGTGAACGATTGGTTGAGATTGAAGAAGTAATTGACCTCGGGGCGAAGTACCGAGGGGTAGTAGTTGCAAGAGTTGTTGAATGTACCCCACTGGAGGGTTCGGATCATCTTAATGTAACGAAAATTGATGACGGAGGAGTTTCACAAACTGTTGAGCGTGATGCCAACGGCCTTGTGCAAGTAGTATGCGGTGCGCCAAATGTTCGTGCTGGGCTTCTGGTTGCGTGGTTGCCGCCTGAAACAGTTGTGCCAGAAACGTACGGTACCGATGAGCCATTTACACTTGGCGCCAAGCCACTGCGCGGCGTGCTGAGTAATGGTATGCTCGCAAGCGCTCGTGAACTTGATTTGTACGATGACCACAGTGGAATTCTTGAGCTCGATAAAGATGCCGCACCCGGCACGCTTTTTGCGGATGTGTATGAACTGAACGACTACCTTCTTGATATTGAGAACAAATCGCTGACCCATCGCCCTGATGCCTTTGGTGTGATTGGTTTTGCACGTGAAGTAGCGGCTATTCAAAGTAAGCCGTTTCAAACACCATCATGGCTTGAGGTGCTTGATACTGCTTTAGAGAATGATGGGAGTATAGAGGCGCCGAAGGTTGAAATTATCTCAGCTGATTTGTCTGATCGTTTTCAAGCAGTCGTACTAACAGGCGTGAACGAGCAAGCCAGCTCACCACTTCAGATGCAAACCTACTTAGCACGAAGTGGTATGCGTCCTATTAACGCGTCGGTTGATGTGTCAAACTATCTCATGTTGTTGACGGGTCAGCCAACCCACACCTATGACTACGATAAACTCAAAGCAATTGCCGGAGACGACTTTACGATTCGCGTCCGCACTGCCCGTGAGGGTGAAACGCTCGTATTACTTGATGGAAAAGAGGTGCAGCTCGATACTGCTGATATTGTGATTGCAGCGGGTGATACCGCAGTAGGGCTGGCGGGTATCATGGGTGGTCAAAGCACCATTGTTGATGAGACCACTCGATCAGTTGTGCTTGAAGTTGCAACCTTCGATTTGTATCACATGCGCTCGAGCCAAATGCGACACGGCATTTTCTCTGAAGCAGTGACACGTTTTACGAAAGGTATTCCCGCGGCACTTGGAACTCCAGTACTGCACGAAGCAACCCGAATGCTCATTGAATATACGGGTGCGCGAGTCACCAGTGATGTCGCTGATAGCTACCCAGGGAAGCGTGAACCAATTGTTATTACCATTACACTACAGCACATAAACGAAACTCTCGGTACACAATTTGCAGCTGAAGACATATCGGACATTCTTGAGAATGTTGGTTTTTCAGTTTTGTTTGAAGCATTAACAGCGACTGTCACGGTACCGTATTGGCGAGAAGATATTCATATTCCGGAAGATCTTATTGAAGAAGTCGGTCGAATTGCTGGCTACGACACCATTAACCTGACGCTGCCGCGACGTGATTTTGTGGCCGTTCGTCCATCTGATTTTGATGAACTGCGTTCATACATTCGTGGGCGCTTGGTGCGAGCTGGTGCGAACGAAGTACTGACGTATAGCTTTGTTCACGGCGATCTCCTTAAAAAAGCAGGTCAGCATCCTGAAGATGCGTATCGAATTACGAATAGTATTAGCCCTGATCTGCAGTACTACCGCCTAAGCCTTACGCCGAATCTACTTGCGCATATTCGTCCTAATATTAAGGCTGGATATGATTCGTTTGCATTATTTGAATGTAATAAAGTCCACGCTAAGAGTAATGGTATGACTGATGAGCAGGTACCGGTTGAAGTTGACCGAATTGCATTGGTAGTAGCTGACCCCAAAGGAAGTGGGAGTGCGTACTACGCCGCAAAAGCGCAGCTTACGTATGTGCTTGCTGGCCTCGGGCTTGAGCTTGACTATAGAAGCTGGGAAAGTGACACTGCATTATTTGCTCCATTTGAACCTAAGCGTAGCGCTGCTGTATATAACAAAGCAAACGGCGAGCTCGTGGGCGTTGTGGGTGAGTACACACCCGCGGTGCAAAAGGCATTTAAGCTTCCAGCATATACAGCCGGATTTGAAATAGAGCCACGCGTTTTACTCGATATGGTAAAAGAGAGTCCAATTTCATATGCACCCCTTAGTCGCTATCCAGGAACAGAACGCGATATTTGTTTTCAGGTATCTGAAGGCGTGAAGTATGAAACGATTGCCTCAACTGCAGCCGATGTATTAGCAAAAACGGGACTCATTACTGCGGTGACGCCGCTCGATCTCTACCAGGCGGACGGGTCGGATACTAAAAATATCACGATTCGTATTCAGCTTGGTTCATACGAGAAGACGATGACATCGGATGAGGCGACTGAGGTAATAGACATCGTAAGTACGGCAGTTATAGAAGCAACACAGGGAAAGGTGGTGTAATGGCAGTTTCAAAAGCACAACGAATAGGAATATGGGTCATTGCCGTATTTATGGCAGTGGGGACAATTGGATCGTTTGCGATTATCGTGCTCGCAAATAGCAACTCATCGCGAGATCAGCAACGCTACACCCAGCTTGTAAATGAGTATCAAGCGAAAACAAAAGCCCAGGAAGCGGAGCTTTCCAAGCAATATTACGATAAACTCAATCAGTACTCTTCACGTGTGGTACCATTTGATTCAGCTAGCGTAACTGAGCTAAAAACTGAAGACCTCCTTGTTGGCGATGGTGACGCGCTTACATCCGAATCGAGCTTTACCGCGTATTATATTGGCTGGAACCCAAGCGGCACGATTTTCGATAGCTCTTTGAATAACGGTTCTCTCAAAGCGCCATTTACTGCCAGCCCTGGAATGGTTATTGAAGGCTGGACGAAAGGCGTGGATGGCATGAAAGTTGGCGGCGTTCGTGAACTTACGATTCCAGCAGAACAGGCCTACGGTGAAACGGGTAGTGGAGAAAATATTCCACCAAACACACCGCTGAAGTTTATTCTTTTGACTATCCCGACTCCAAAGACAATCGATGTACCGGAAGAATTAATACAATTACAACAGAGGCTTTATGGACGATAACATCTATGACACCCTTATGATTGGCGCTGGGCCAAGCGCTCTTACCGCTGCAATCTATACCACTCGTGAAGATATTAAGACGGTGTTGTACGAAAAATCTACCATTGGTGGCATGGCAGCGATTACTGATAAAGTTGATAATTATCCAGGTTTTCCTGACGGCATTGAGGGTATGACGCTTGCCGGTAACCTCGAAAAGCAAGCAGAGCGTTTTGGAGCTCAAATTGAGTTTGGTGATGTCAGCGCAATTCGTAACGAAGGTGACTACAAAGTGGTGACCGTAGACGGCGAAGAAGTCAAAGCGAAGACGGTACTTATCGCAACCGGAAGTGACTATAAAAAACTCAACGTTCCTGGTGAAAAAGAATTGTATGGACGTGGAGTGCACTACTGTGCGACCTGTGACGGTGCCTTTTACCGCGAGAAAACGCTTGCAGTTGTCGGAGGCGGCAATTCGGCATTACAGGAAGCTATCTTCTTAACACGCTATGCTACCCACATTGATCTGCTCGTAAGGAGTACTATTAAAGCTAGTGAAGTCTTGCAACATGAGCTGCAAAAATACATCGATAAGGGTCAGATTACCCTGCACCTAAATACCTCGACCGATGAGATTGTCATTACTGATGGCCGTGCTTCTGGGGTAAAGATCACTACAAATGGTGTGCATGATGAACTTACGGTTGACGGTGTATTCGTATTTGTTGGCCTGATGCCAAACACTCAGTTCCTAGAAGGAAGCGCTATCGAACTCGATGAGGTTGGCCTTATCAAAACAAATGAACACCTTGAAACAACCATGCCAGGTGTATTTGCAAGCGGCGATGTTCGGAGCGGTGCAACGATGCAGATTGCCAGTGCAGTCGGTGAAGGTGCCGCAGCTGCCTTAGCGATACGCGAGTATTTAGAACAGCTCGAACGAGCACACGGAGCAGTGGCCTAAACGGCCACTTCTTTTTTGACAAACGTTTCGAGCTGCTTGATGACGTATGGGTTGCTCGTTTCAAGTGCAACCTCGCGCGTTCCAAGTAGCACGCCGGTATAGGCAAAATTGTGCGAGCCGGTAATGGCGACTTTTTTTCCATCGGGCATGGTGAAAATAATGAACTTGGCGTGGAGGTAGGTGCTTCTGGTGTACTCGGTTTTCATACGTGTAAGCAAAAGGGTGCCATACAGTACAATCTTGTTGAGACCTTCGGCTTGTTGAGGACGGTTAAAATATAATGTGGTATTTTTCTTTCTCAGCACACGGAGCAACTTAGCGGTTGGGCCGTACTGCGAAACAAAGGTAATGTGTTCGGCTTGCTCCGCGAGCTCAACGACGCGTCGATAAATGACTGACTGGCCAATAATACCGCCGTCGATTAATACGGTATCGTCACCATATTCATATGCGACACTCGGGTAGTTTGACGAGCGGCGTTCGGCGGTTTCAATACGTTTTTGCTCTTCGACTAAGCGATTGGCCAGCTTTGTATCTACAAGGCGAAACATGTAATCGGTATTTGTAATACCTTCACCGTACAAGTTCACCCCACCAAAACTAAAAATAGTGTCATCAACGATACACCATTTACTGTGCGTCCGACCGTTAAATAGCGTCATGCGTGCTCGGCCCAGCCAAGAAAAATGCACGCCAGATTTCTTTAGAACTCGCACCATTTTATTGGTATCACGTGCCCCAGGGCTGTAGTAACGAACTGGTAAGAATCCGCCGCTTACTTCGCCAAACGTAAATACATCAGCCGCCACGTGGACTTCAACGCCGCGTTGAGCGGCAGCTTCGAGTGCATCGATAAGCATTTTTGTATTCTCATGGCTAGCAATAACCATCGAAATGAGGTAAATGCGCTTGGTAGCATGCTGCATCGCCTCGGTGGCTTGCTGGACGTATTGTTCTGGAGAGATCAGTTTCACTAGCACTCATTGTACCATGGTCGACCCATGAGCAAGATGTGGTAAAATAACAGAGATAAAAAAGGAGACTATTCGTGGCAGATTTTAATAAAATTCTAACCCCTGGTGATATTGACGGCGGTGTAATCAACGTAGTCGTAGAAATTCCAACGGGAAGTTCACACAAAATTGAATGGAACCGAGAGTTGGCTGTATTTCAGCTTGATCGTGTTGAGCCGGCAATCTTTGCAAAACCAACTAACTACGGGTTTATTCCGCAAACCCTTGATGAAGACGGTGACGAACTCGACGCACTGATTATCACTGACGCACCACTCACTACCGGCATCTTCCTTGAAGGCAAGGTAATTGGTGTCATGAAGTTTGAGGACGACGGCGAAATTGACGATAAGGTAATTGTTGTGCCAGCCGATGACCGTAACACGGGTAATGCAATCCAATCTTTAGAAGATCTTCCGAAGCAATTGCTCGCTCAAATTGAGCACCACTTCACACACTACAAAGATTTGAAAAAACCTGGCAGTACCATTGTAAAAGGCTTTGGTGATGTAACTGAGGCGAAGGCAATCATTCACGAAGCGGTTGAGCGCTGGAACAATCGCTAGTTTTTCTTACCTTCAGGCTCTGAATCGACTCGTTTCTTGCGGGTCTTTTCTCTTATAATACCCGCGGCGTGGCTAATGCTTTCAATTGCACCAGTCTTACGGAGCTGCGCACGAAGTTTCGCTCGAGCGTGTGTTGTTGTAACAAGTTCAAGCCAAGTCTTTTTAGGCGCAGCAGTTTTGCGGGTCATTACTTCAACGACATCGCCATTTTGAAGCGGTTTATCAAAGGCATGAATGGAGCCGTTTACTTTAAAGCCATAGGCGTGCTTGCCAATATCACTATGCACTAGATACGCGAAATCAAGCGGGTAGGCGCCTTCAGGAAGATTGTAGATATCACCCTTCGGTGAGTACACAAATATTCTATCGCCAAATATATCTATATTGAGTTGATCCTCAGAGATATCTTCACCACTACTGAGTTTTCCGGCAATCTCTTGAAGCTGGGTAATCCACTGCATGTTGCTTGGAAGCACGGAGCTTCTGTGATTCTTCGTATAATTTTTAGAACTTTTTTGCTCATGGTAGTGGAAGCTTGCCGCGAGCCCACGTTCCGCGTAATCGTGCATTTCATAGGTACGGATTTGGAACTCGACGATTTGCTTCGATGGGGTGAGAACGGTGGTGTGGAGGCTTTGATAACCGTTTGGCTTTGGTACAGCAATGTAATCTTTAATACGTGCAATCATTGGTTGATACAGACTATGAAGCACACCCAGCACACGGTAACAATCTTCTTTTGTTTCAACGATTACCCGTAGTGCCATCAGGTCGTAAATATCATCAATATTACCATTCACTTTGGCGAGCTTTTTATGGAGACTATAAATACTTTTCACCCGACCATTGATTTCCGCTTTAATACCCTGGGCTTGCAGGGCGCGAACCACTTCCTCGCGGACGATTCCAAGTTTACGGGTGCTTTTACCCAGCCGTTTGCGCATTTGGTTTTGGAGTTTTCGAAACTCGTCAGGATCAAGGTAACTAAAGGCGAGCTCTTCAATTTGCATGCGAACACGCCCCATACCAAGACGGTCGGCCATTGGGCCAAAGACTTCAAGACTTTCGCGCGCAATTTTTAGTTGCTTCTCGCGTGTCATGTGTTGCAAGGTTTGGAGGTTGTGGAGTCGATCGGCAAGTTTAATGATGATAACGCGCACGTCTTGTCCAATGGCAATCAGAAGTTTCGAAAGGTTATCTTTAGTTTGCGGCAGATATTCTTTTAGGTCCTGCATGCCCGCGCGGGCCTTGGATACTTTGGTGACGCCATCAACAAGCGTCGCGACGTCTTTACCAAATAGTGCTTCAATGTGCTCGAACGTCATGTCGGTGTCTTCGACCGTATCATGAAGGATTCCCGCAAGCACCGTATCGACATCCATATCCCAATCAACAAGTGTTGCGGCGACAGAAAGCGGGTGAATAATGTAGGGTTCGCCGCTCTTGCGCTTTTGTCCTTGGTGGGCCTTCGTAGCCACGTCAATGGCGTGGTCAATCTCGAGCAATTCATTCTCATCATAGAAAGGTTTAGCGCGTTCGAGAAGTTCGGACTTTTTCATAGGGTTTAGTATAGCTTTTATTGACTATTTTTTCGAGGGTATGGGTTGCATGCAAATTCTTTGACTTACATCACAAAATGCTTATACTAAAATTAGCTATACACACTACTAAGAAATGGGGGCATATGGCAAAAACGAAAATCGGTATTAACGGCTTTGGTCGCATTGGGCGAAATGCATTCAAGTTGGCTTTTGACCGCAGCGATCTTGAGATTGTTGCAGTCAATGACTTGACTGACACAAAAACGCTGGCGTACCTTTTGAAGCACGACAGTAACTACGGTACCTACAAGCATGACGTTACGTACGACGACAAGGGTATTATTGTAAATGGCCAGCACATCCAGGTGACTGCAGAAAAAGACCCAGCAACACTTCCGTGGGGTGCGCTTGATGTTGAGATTGTTATCGAATCAACCGGGCGTTTTACCGAAAAGGAAACGGCAGAGCTTCACATTAAAGCTGGGGCAAAGCGCGTTATTATTTCTGGTCCAACCAAGAGCGACGGTGTTGACACAATTGTGCTTGGCGCAAACGAAGACAAGATTGAAGGAGCAAGCCAAGTTATTAGTAACGCCAGCTGTACTACTAACTCACTTGGCGCAGTTATGGCAGTGCTAGATGCTGAATTTGGTGTACAAAAGTCACTCCTTACAACCGTCCACAGTTACACAGCAAGCCAAGCGCTCCAAGATGCACCAGCCAAAGACCTTCGTGAGGGTCGTAACGCGGCTGAAAACATCGTTCCTACCAGCACCGGTGCGGCTATTGCGGTAACGAAGACGCTGCCACAGCTTGAGGGTAAGTTCGACGGACTCAGTATTCGTGTTCCTACGCCAGTTGTTTCAATTAGCGACGTAACGGTATTGTTCGAGCGCGACGTGACTGTTGAAGAAATTAACAATGCGTTCAAAAAAGCTGCGCAAGAGCCATATTACCAAGGCATTCTTGGTGTCAGCGAAGAGCCGCTTGTCAGCCGAGATTACATCGGCAACAGCCACTCGGGCGTTGTTGACCTGCTTCTCACAAAAGTGGTGGGCGGTAACCTTGGTAAGGTGATGGTGTGGTATGACAATGAATGGGGCTACTCGAACCGTTTGGTTGAGTTGGTTGCAGACGTTGCGAAGACGCTGAAATAAACAACCCCCTCTCTTTAAAAAGTGGTAGTTGAGATGCAACTACCGCTTTTGTTTTTAGGGCATTTCGCTTATACTTAAGTTCAGTATGAAAATCTATCTGGGTGCGGATCATCAAGGCTTCCATATGAAAGCAGATGTGCTTGCGTATTTAAGCAAGCATGGCTACGATGTTGAGGATGTCGGAGGTAAAGAACTTGACCCGAATGACGATTTCCCTCTCTTTGCGCAATCTGTAGCACTCAAGGTACTCGGCAGTGACAATGACGACCCGCGCGGCATTCTTATTTGCGGTGGTGGTCAAGGTGTTGCCATGGCGGCGAACCGTTTTCGGGGTATTCGAGCCAGCGTTATTTGGGATGCGTTTGAAGCAAAAATGACGCGCTATGATAACGATAGTAACGTGCTCTGCTTACCAGCACGAATTTTTGACGCTATGGACGACAAGGTCTGGCAGGGTGTGCTTGAAACCTGGATTAATACCGAATTTGCCGATGCTCCACGCTTCAAACGACGTAACGCAGAATTGGACGAGCTAGGGTAATGAGCCAGATCGTTCCTGCAATTACGGTTGAGACGCTTGATCAGTATCAAGCAGAGGTGCAACGTGTGAGCACGTATGCTCGCCGGGTCCATATTGATATTAGCGACGGTGAATTTGCGCCAACCTTCTTGCTTCCAGAGTCGAGTTTATATTTCCCGGAAGGCTGGGAAGTTGACGTGCATGCTATGGTGGCACGGCCCTCTGAACACATTGCGGCGATTATCCAATTAAAGCCAAGTTTGGTGGTATTTCATGCCGAAACACAAGAAGACCTTTTGCCCCTCTTCGACCAACTGAAGCAGGCGGGGATACGAGCTGGTGTAGCGCTTTTGAAAACAACCGTTCCATCGACTGTTGAACCGTTGATTCAGGCTGCCGATCACGTGCTGATTTTCTCAGGTGAGTTAGGCCGCCATGGCGGAACAGCCAGCATGATGCAACTCGAAAAGGTCCGACTTGTCAGAAAGATAAAGCAAGATGTTGAAATTGGCTGGGATGGCGGCGTCAACCTTGAGAATGCGTATACATTAACGCAAGGTGGCGTAGAAGTTTTGAATACTGGGGGAACGCTTGCGGATGCCGAAAATCCTGCTGAGGTGTACAACCAATTAGTGAAAGAAATCAACAAGAGGGGGGTCTTGTAATATGCCAGAATTGACACTGACACAACTAGAGCAAAAGGCTAATACGATTCGTAAAGATATTATTACTATGTTGGAAGCGGCTGGTAGTGGGCATAGTGCTGGGCCACTTGGTATGGCGGATATGTTTACAGCGCTCTACTTTAATATTCTGAATATTCGTCCGCAAGAGCCAGAATGGGCGGAACGAGACGTTTTCTTCTTGAGCAATGGACACTGTGTACCTGTGCAATATGCTGCTATGGCTGAAGCGGGCTTTTTTAACAAAGATGAGCTGAAGACGCTGCGCAAATTTGGGAGCCGTCTCCAGGGGCATCCTGAGCGCGAGAAGCTGCCTGGCCTAGAAAATACCAGCGGCCCATTAGGAAGCGGATTATCCCAAGCGGCTGGCTATGCCTACAGCCTGCAGTATCTAGAAAAAGATACGCACCGTTTTGTATACGTGATGATGGGCGACGGTGAACTTAACGAAGGAAACATTTGGGAAGCTGCTATGTTTGCCGGTAAGTACAAACTTTCTCAGCTGATTGCTTTTGTTGATCGCAATAACATCCAGATTGATGGCAGCACTGAAGATGTTATGCCGCTCGAAGATCTGAAAGGGAAATGGGAATCATTTGGCTGGCATGTATTAGAAATTGATGGGCACAACATCGAAAGTATTATTGATGCTGCCAGTCAAGCGCGTGCAATCACCAACCGACCAACTGTTATTATTGCCCATACAATTCCAGGCAAGGGTGTAGATTTCATGGAATACAACTATAAATGGCATGGTATGCCGCCAAACGCTGAACAAGCGAAGGAGGCCCTGAAGGATCTGCGGACCCTCGGCGGTAAAATTACGCATGAAGGAGCTGGAGTATGAGTTTTCCATTAGTCGATAATGTGTTTGGCGATGATATTCCTCAAGAACCGATTCGCGCTGGTTTTGGCCGTGGGCTAAAGGCTGCCGGAGAAGCTGATCAAAATGTGGTTGCACTGTGTGCTGATCTGACCGAGAGCACCCAAATGCATCTATTTAAAGAAGCGTTTCCAGAGCGGTTTATCGAAATTGGTATTGCCGAACAGAACCTCGTTACCGTCGCAAGTGGCTTGGCCCGAGCCGGTAAAGTGCCGTTTACGAGCAGCTATGCCGCCTTTAGCCCAGGACGTAACTGGGAGCAGATTCGTACAACCGCCGCGCTTAATAATCAGCCAGTCAAAGTAGTTGGTTCGCATGCAGGTGTGAGTGTTGGGCCTGACGGTGCAACCCACCAAATGCTTGAAGATATTGCGTTGATGCGGGTTCTCCCAAATATGGTCGTGGTCGCGCCTGGTGACAGTATAGAGGCCGAGAAAGCAACCAAGTTAATTGCTCAAAACGCTAAGCCGAGTTATCTGCGGTTAGCACGAGAAAAAAGCCCAGTCTTTACGACAGCAGAATCACCTTTTGAATTGGGAAAGGCCTATGTACTGAAAGAGGGCGCTGATGTTTCATTATTTGGAACCGGCGCGTTAACCTACCAGCTATTGGTCGCCGCCAAGCTCCTTGAAGCTCAGGGCATTCATGCCGAAGTCGTGCATGTGCCGACAATTAAACCACTCGACACAGAAACACTGCTGGCCAGCGCTCGAAAGACCGGTCGAGTTGTGACAGCTGAAGAAGCTCAAGCCGCCGGCGGTTTTGGAAGCGCAGTCGTGGAATTCTTGAGTGACGTTTTGCCAATGCCGGTAAAGCGAATCGGTATGCACGACCGTTTTGGTGAATCAGGTTCACCAGCTGAACTGCTTGAGCATTTTGGATTTACCGGCGAGAAGATTGCGGAGACAGTGAAAGAATTTATTCAGCACGCACCGCAGTATCATCGTTAATGACCTGTGCTAGGCATATATACTGCTTATGCTATACTGCTAGTAAGAAGTAAGAGAACTAATAGGGGGGGTGCTACCATCATGGGGCTTACAATCAGCGAAATTCGGGACAATACCGTACGAGCTCGTCATCTTATGCAACGAAGTCGTCAGCAAGGCTTTGCTGTGGGTGCTTTTAATATCGATAATCAAGAGACGTTAATTGCGATTGCTCGGGCTGCGCAAAATCTTAATGCTCCGGTACTTGTGGAAGTGAGTGATGGAGAGGTGAAGGCGCTTGGGCTCGAGAATCTTCGCGATATGGTAGATAACTACAAAAAAGAATACGGTGTAGAGATGTACATTAACCTTGATCACAGCCCTACGGTTGAGGATTGTAAGCGTGCGATTGATGCTGGCTATGAGTTTATTCACATTGACATATCACAGGCCAATCACGATGCGACCGAAGAAGAGATCATCGAGAAGACACGTGAAGTTGTGGAGTATGCCAAATTCACGGGTGCTCTGGTAGAGAGTGAGCCACACTACTTTGGCGGCAGTAGTAATGTACACGAAGAGGAGATTAACTACGATGAAATTAAGAAAACCTTCTCAACTCCAGAAAGCGCTAAAGCATTCGTAGAAGCAACCGGTATAGATACCTTTGCTGCGGCAATCGGAAACCTACATGGTAAATATCCTGTTCCAAAAGAGCTCGACCTTGATTTGCTCGCACGTATTCGTGAGGCTATCCCATGCCAAATTAGTCTTCACGGTGGGTCGGGTACTCCGCTTCACTTCTTCGAATCAGCTTCAAAAGCAGGGGTAAGTAAAGTAAATATAAATAGTGACATGCGCTATGTATTCCGCACGAAGCTTGAAGAAGTACTACGCGATAATCCAAAAGAGTATGCAGTAGTAAAACTGATGCCACAAGTGTATGAGGCGGTTCAAGCGGTTGTTGAAGAGAAAATTGCTGCTTTCGGGAGCGCTGGCAAGGCGGTTGTTTGAGGGCGCATGACAGTTCCGACAATTATTACCATTGGTAAAGCGACGCAAGACGTGTTTCTGAAAAGCTCGAAAGCGTTTATGGAATTTGAGCACAAAGGTGTCAAATATGAGCAGCTTCCGGTAGGACAGAAACTTGATCTAGACGAAGTAGTATTTGCGACCGGTGGAAACGTTACGAACGCGGCGGTGACATTTGCACGACAAGGGCTCCATAGCCGTTATTCATGGTGTTTAGGCATCGACCCGTCGAGTGAGTCAATTCTTCAAAGCCTTGATAAGGAAGGCATTGATACAACTCATGTGTATCAAGGCGAACAGTTTAGCGCGAGTTATTCAGCGATTTTGATGCTCGTCGGTGGCGAGCGTACCATTCTCAATTATAAGGGTTCAATGCCGAACGCTCAGAGTACAGAGCTCGACATATCAGTTATTGACAGCGGAGACTGGATCTATATTTCTTCGCTCGGTGATATGGAACTCCTCGAGCGCATTATTACGCGAGCATCACAGCATAACGTAAAGGTGATGTTAAACCCGGCTGGCGTAGAGCTTGAACACGCTGATAAGCTCCGAGGGTTACTTGAAGATGTCGAAATACTGGCTGTGAACAAAGAAGAAGCGCAGCAAGTTGTTCACGGGGAAACGTCACCCGAGCTTGTTCGTCACTTATTGAACTTGTGTCCGGTAGTGATTGTCAGCGACGGTCCGAACGGCGTCGTTGCTTCAGATGGTAAAAGTATTATTAGCGCAGGTATGTATGAAGACGTTCCTGTTATTGACCGCACCGGTGCGGGTGATGCCTTTGGTTCAGGCTTTTTGAGTCAGTTTGCTCAGGGAAAAAGCCTGAAAGAATCGATTATTTTTGCCAGCGCAAATTCTACCTCAGTCGTGCAGTCAATTGGCGCTAAAGAGGGGATCTTGCATCAGGGAGTGGCGCTTCATGATATGCCGTTAACCGAGGAGCCAATCTAATATGTCACATGCATTACAAAAACTATTAAAACGTGACGATAGTTTATTTGTGCAGACGCTTGCTCGATTAGAGAAAACGGTCGGTCACGAAGGAATTGATAGTCGCTTAGTGGCAGACTGTCTCGAAGCGGCACACCACATTATGCGCTCACTCGGCCTTGATCCAGCTATTACGACTGCCGAGGAGCTCTATGCGGCACTACGAGCGCATATAACGAATGATGAGCGCATTGAAGCGCTTCTTCACAAAGATTATGTCCTGTATTCTTCCAACGGTGTTGTTGTGTCATGTAATCTCATTGACCTGCTTGACGACGTACACGAGCAGCGCAGTTTTCGCGATCGTTCACTCGACCACGGCCAACGTGCATTAATGGAAGAGATTACACATCGCTACGCAACACATGACCGGACGCACACCGAGACCGTCCGGGCGGTGCTCGAACCGGTAGCACATACGAATCAGCACCCACATGCAACCCCACCGCTCACGAAAGTTATTGATGTATCGAAGGAGGATACTATGGCAGAACCGTATATTTTGGCTATTGGAGATATATTTACTGATGCGTTTATTAAGCTGAGCGAAGAGGTTGCTCGTGTAGAGACTGACGAGAACGGAGAAAAGCGCATAAGTTTGCCTCTCGGCTCGAAACCACCCTACGATGGAGTTGATATTGTCCAAGCGGTTGGTCCAGCGCCAAATGCGGCCGTAGCAACTGCTCGGTTGGGTGTAAAGACGGCATTAGTATCATTTTTAGGTGACGATCAAGTTGGTAAAGATGCGATTGACTATCTTAAAAATGAGGCTATTGCTACCGACATGCTTTCGGTTCAGCCGAATATGAAAACCAGCTACTATTACGTACTTCGATACGGCGCTGAACGCACCATTCTGGTGAAAAACGAAGCATTTAGCTACGAGTGGGTCGACCCTGCGGAGGAGCCGGAATGGATCTACTTAGCATTAATAAGTAATGACTCTTGGGAATTCCACGAAGGCCTCATGCGCTATCTAGAGGCACACCCGAATGTTAAGTTGGCATTCCAGCCGGGCACGTTCCACTTCAAGTGGGGTGTCGAAAAACTTGCCAATTTATATGCGCGAACACATATTATTGTGCTTAATCGTGAAGAGGCGGTTGATATTACGAAAGAATCATATGATTCAATCCGTAACCTTGCTAATGCCCTCCATGAACTCGGTCCGCAAAAAGTCGTTATTACTGACGGTCCAAACGGTTCATACGCATCGTATGACTATAAGCTTGTCACCATTCCTAACTATCCTGATGCGGCGCCTCCGGTCGACCGCACGGGTGCAGGTGACGCCTTCGCTTCGACAATTGTTGCCGCTTTAGCGCTCGGTGAGTCGATGGATACTGCGCTCACCTGGGCGCCAATCAACAGTGCAAATGTGGTGCAGAAGTTGGGTGCTCAAGCTGGCTTATTGCGACGCGAAGAAGTTGAGCAATTCCTGGCCGATGCACCCGACTGGTACAAGGTGACTGATTTTGAAGGATAGTATGGCAAATCCCCATATTGATGCCTTGAAGGCAGAAAACCAGAAGAACCAGCTATTGGTTCGTCAGAAACTGATTGATGCAGCTGAAGGCCGACTCGTCACCGTGGTTGATGAGTTTGAACACGCTTTTGACATACTAGGAAAGTATTCAAAAACGGTAACGGTCTTTGGTTCGGCTCGATTAGCGCAAGATCACCCGGTCTGTCGACAGGCTCGCGCAATGGGATGGGCGCTTGCGAAACAAGGGTATGCTGTTGTGACGGGAGGTGGCGGTGGCGTTATGGAAGCGGCGAACCGCGGAGCGATTGAGGCCAAGGGCATTTCGATCGGATTCAATATTCACCTGCCAATGGAGCAACAGCTTAATGAATACACGACCGAGAGTTATCGTTTTGAACATTTCTTTGGTCGTAAGGTAGCGATGACGCTTGATGCCAGTGCCTATGTGTACGCGGGCGGTGGGTTTGGCACGTTCGATGAACTGTTTGAAGTAATCACACTCATCCAGACGGGTATTATTCCGCAGGTACCGGTTATTTTGCTCGGGAAAGAATTCTGGACACCACTCGACCACTACATTCGCGACACGCTCCTCGACCAGTACCAAACAATTCAGCCAGAAGATCGTAGCCTGTATATTATTACCGACGATATACAACAAGCAGTTGATGCCATTGAAAGCAGTACGTTGGAACGTGCTCGAGAGGCGATGTTTACCCGAGCGTATGCACTGAAGGATCGCTGGATCGCTGAAGGAACGCGTTCGCCAAAAAAGGAGTAACTCTTGCTTTACAAGCGAAGCGATTCTGACTATGCTTAATATAACCAATCTAAGCAAGGGAGTGTGAGGTGCGTAGGCTGAGTACGAAACAGAAGTACATCATAGGAATGGGAATTGCGACTGCTGTTGTCATTGTACTTTTGATTGTTCTTGCAGTGCTTCCAAAGGGCCAAGACCCCTATCGTGAGGCTGCTCGGGTAGAGAATACGCAGGAAAATAAAAACACCCCAGAGCAAACGCAGCAATCTCCTCGTCAGGATCAGCCGGCTCAGGAGACAGAGCCGACAAAGCCAGCAGCAATTGATCCATCGTCTGTTTCGACAATCGACATCCAGCCGCTCTCACTACAAGTAGCGTATGTAAAGGGTATTGGTGGTTTTGAG
>JBIIRX010000054.1:0-6123 GCA_044341315.1 Saccharimonadales bacterium (SeqCode) | reverse complement strand
CTTGCGAGCCATGATCTTGTGAGCCTTAGGGTGAAGAGCGTAGCCCTCACGACGGCTTTGTTTAACAATTGGTGAAGTATCTCGTGCCATAGATTATCCCCTACGTACCTTTCGTGGGCGAACGCCACCATGTGGCACACCTGTTACTTCTTTGATGCTGTCGATGTTAATGTCAAAACCGTTAAGCGCACGAACCGCTGCGTCGCGACCCTGGCCTACACCCTTAACAAATACATCTACCGACTTAAGACCGAAGCCCTTAGCGGTTTCAGCAGCTTTTTCAGCTGCGATTTGGGCTGCGTATGCAGTACCCTTTTTGCTTCCACGAAAACCAGCTGCGCCAGCACTACTTTGTGCAATCACGTTACCCTTCTTGTCAGAAAAGCTAATGATTGTGTTGTTGAAGGTAGCTTGTACGTGAAGTTGACCAGTAGGAACTGATCGCTTTTGCTTCTTCTTGCTTGAAGTTGAATCTGCCATCTTATTCCTTTCCTAGGTCTTACTTGCTGATTTAGGTTGAGCTCCACCAACGGCAATCGCGCGACCCTTACGAGTTCGTGCATTCGTACGTGTTCGCTGACCATTTACTGGTAGGCCTGACTTGTGTCGGAGGCCGCGATACGCGTTGATGTCTTTCAAACGCTTAATGTTGTTTGTTACGAGACGCTGGAGGTCGCCTTCTACGGTGTAGTTACTATCAATAACTTCACGTAGTCGTTGTTCTTCAGCCTCGGTGAGATCTTTCACCCGAGTGGTCGGCTCAACTTGTGCCGCCGCAAGGATGGTCGATGCAAATTTCGGACCGATGCCGTAGATGTACGTCAATGCGATCTGAACTTGCTTTTCTGCGGGAATAACTACCCCAGCAATTCGAGCCATGCTTAACCCTGCCTTTGCTTGTTCTTAGGTTTCTTCTTGTTGATTACCCGAAGGCGACCTTTACGGCGCACCAACTGGTCATCTGGACTAATTTTCTTAACGCTCGCACGAACTTTCATGAGTGTAAGAGATCCTCCAGTTAAATATTATCTTTGTGGCGGTACGTGATTCGGCCCTTCGTAAGATCGTAAGGGGTCATCTCGACGTCCACCATATCACCGGGCACAAGGCGGATATAGTTTTTACGCATTTTTCCGCTGATGTGCGCGATGATGCTCAGACCGTTCTCGAGTTCAACCTTAAATTGAGTATTAGGCAGTGCTTCCACTACCTTACCTCGCATTTTGATTACCTCTTTAGTACTAGCCATAAGTTACAGTAGTAGATTGTACACCAAAACATTGTTTTAGTAAAGCGTTTTCAAGAAGATGCTTTCCGAATTTCTCGGCGCAACATGTATGCAATACACTTATTCTAGCAAAACCGCCTGTGCCGTCAAGTGGCAGATACCTATCCTTAAATCACTCATTAAATGGTCTAAGGATAAGGATGGAGGAGTTCGCCACCCTTACCCGCCCGCTATGCGAGCTGCTCGCCGTTTTCGGTGAGGGTAAATGACAGCGTAAACGCGTCATGCGGGTGCACTGTTTGCAGTTCGCGGTCATTCACCGGCAGTGTCTCGTACTGGACATGAATCCAGAACGGAACAGTCGCGAGCGTGAGAGTACGCCACCGATTAAGCTGGGTCTCCAGCTCACGGAGCACCCAATCGGGTGACTCAACGTACAGTTCGTTGCCGTCGCTCAGCACTTGCCGGAGCGAGCCAGAACGGAGCAGACCCACTTCCTTTGCCGTTGCGCGGGCCGCCCACTCTCTCGAATGTCCACCATGCCGTTCATCCCGATAGGTGCGCTCGAGCGTCTTACAGCTCTCGAGCCATCGGGCAAAACCTGTGTACTGATTAGCCGCCTCATCGGTGATAGCGCGTTGTGGAGCGCGATCAATGAGTTGCCCACGAAGGCGCTGTACAAGTCGATACCGATGACTCAGTACCCGACGGTTCAACGCGAGGCGATCTTCATCAAGTACTTGCAAGGTACCGATGACATCCCTTTCGTTCAAAAGCTTCCTCCATCTTGCTTCGCTCCACCCGTCGGTGAAGACGGGTGTACTAGAATGGAAAGAGTATATAATGAAATTGCATTTTTTGCAATCTAATGATTAAAAGCAACGCCCGTGGGCTATTCCCTAGCGGTCGTAGTACTACGGGGTAATAACGTCCGTGGGCTATTCCCTAGCGGTCATAGTCGTCGTAGGTCACCATGAGGGCGCGGGAGTTGATCTGGCGTAGCGCTTCAAGGGCAACGGTAACGACAATGAGGAGGCCGGTTCCACCGATAGCGAGGTTGGTGTTGCTAATGCCGGCGAGGTGATACAGCAAATACTCTGCAACGAATGGCGACACAGCAATAAGCCCAAGCACTAATGAGCCGAAGAGGATAAGTCGGTTAACGGTAGTTGAGAGGAACTTCTCGGTTGTTTTACCAGGACGCACGCCTTCTATAAAGCCGCCTTGCTTTTGAAGATTCTCGGCGATTTCGCTGGCATTAAAGACAATGCCAGTGTAGAAATACGTAAAGAAGATGACGAGTACAAAGTAAGCGCTTGGGTAAATAAAGGCTTGCCAGTCGGTTCCAGTAAACGCACCAGGGTTTGGCGCTTGGAACCAAAGGATGAGGTTTTGCGCCAAGCTTGCATAGGCCGGGTTGCCGGTTGCACTCAGCACCTGCCCAACGAACGCAGGAAGCGACAAGAAGGCGACGGCGAAAATAACAGGAATCACACCGGCAGCGATCAACTTCACCGGAAGAATACTCTTCACTCCCCCATAGCTACTGTTACCCTGAACGCGCTTCGCATAGTTAATCGTAATGACGCGCTGTGCTTCATTAATTTTCACTAAGAAATAAAGCATGAATAGTGAAGCGAGCGCAATTGCCAGCGCCACCCAGAAGGTCGTTGGATTTACTGGAATCGTGAACCAGTTAAAGACCGAAAGTGTACCAGCCGATTGGTCAAATAGTGACGTTATGATGGTCGAAAGCATTTGTGGGAGCTGGCTGATAATACCTGCAAAAATAAGGAGGCTAATTCCATTCCCCACACCCTGCTCTGTAATGAGCTCGCCGAGCCACATAAGGAGTACTGATGCCGCCGTCATAGCGGTCACGGCAACAATCCAATCGGTCATGGTCGGATCGGCCATAACGGTATTACCCGCGAGGACAGTTTGGCGCAAGATGAAGATGAAGGCGATTGACTGAATAATAGCTAACGGAATTGTAAGCATACGAGTCCACTGGTTAATTTTGCGGCGCCCTGATTCACCGTCTTTATGGAGCTCTTCAAGACGCGGGATGGCCTTTGTGAGCAGCTGCGTAATAATAGAAGCGGTAATAAACGGAGTCAGGCCTACCAGTACAATTGAAAAGCTTGCCAGCGCCCCACCAGAAAGCAGGTTGAGGAAGCCACCAAAATCAGACCCTGTCACTAGGCTGTTGAGAACTTGACGTAGCTGCGTAGGCTCGGCCAATGGTACGGGAATATGCGCTAATAAGCGATATACAACAATGATTCCAAGAACGACCAGCAAACGCTTTTGCATGTCGCGATTTTTAAGCGATTTAAAGATTGTTTTCCAATTCATCAGACTTTTTCCAGACTACCCCGAAGTTATTATCACAATTTGTTTTCATTATACTACAGTCGACTTCTTCATGAAATATATGATTTATAGAACAAGTCTCAATGACTTGACCACTCCTTTGCGCCTTGAGTTTTTACACTTACCTATTACTGTGGCAATATAACAAAAACGCCCCACTAAAGAGGCGATTTGTTTGTAGGTTTGAATTGAGCTACTTGTCGTTTTCTTCAGCAGCCTTTGTGCTTTGCTTGAGTGGAACGGCAGTCTTTTCAAACGAACCACCAGCTTTGGCAATTGCTTCTTGGGAGCTCTTGCTTGCACCAGCCACTTTAACAGTGAGGGCTTTCGTAAGTTCACCACGAGTAATGACCTTTACAGTGTGGAAAGGCGTACCAATGTACCCCTGCTCAAAAAGAGTGGCGTTATCAACGGTGGTACCATCAAAGTCGTTTAAGGTGTCAAGGTAGACAACTTGCGCTGGTGTGCGAAGGCTCTTGAATCCGCGCGCCTTTGGCACTGCACGAACAAGTGTACGCTGACCACCTTGGAAGGTTGGGCGAAGCTTTTTACCAGTACGCGCGTTTTGACCCTTTGTACCACGACCAGCAGTTTTACCACCGCCAGCTGCGATACCGCGACCGACACGCTTCTTGTCTTTGTTTGCGCTTGCAAGGAGTTCGTTATACTTTGTCATTATTTCGTCTCCTTTGCAGCCACTTTCTTGGCTGGCTTCTCAGCCCCAAGCCACTCTTCCTTAGGAACAAGGCCACGAAGCGCTTCGATGGTTGCATAGGCAATGTTTACTTTGTTGGTAGAGTTGAGTGATTTTGAAAGCATGTTACGAATGCCCGTTACGCCAATAATTGAACGAACAACACCACCAGCAATAATACCGGTACCAGGAGCTGCAGGCTTAAGAAGCACACGTGCACCAGAATACTTCACTTCGTTGTCGTGAGGAATGGTCTCGTTGATGATAGGAATAGTGATCAGGTTCTTCTTTGCAACATCAGTTGCTTTTTGAACAGCAACTTGAACGTCAGCACCCTTCGCGACACCGACACCAACTTTACTCTTTCGGTCACCAACTACCACGAGTGCCTTAAAGCGGAAACGACGTCCACCCTTTACTACACGTGATACACGGTCGATATTAATCACCAATTCTTCGAATTGCTTTGGCTCTTGTGGAGCTTGGTCGCGACGTGGACCACGGTTGTTACCGCCACGTTGTCCGCCGCGGTTACCCTGTGCACCACGTGGCGCAGCTGGGGCTTGCGTTGTCTGAGCTTCAGCCATATTAGAACTCCAATCCTTCCTTACGCGCAGCGTCAGCCAGAGCCGCGAGGCGCTTGGCATACTTTCGGCCATTACGGTCGAATACGATAGCGGTAATTTTTGCTTTCTTTGCTTTCTTGGCAATGTCTGCACCAACTTGGGCAGCTTGTTCGGTCATAGTGCCTGTTGCCTTTGTGCCTACAGTTGTTGCAGCTGCAATAGTGTGCTGCTTCACGTCGTCAATAAGCTGTGCACTAACATGCTTGTTTGAAATAGTGACCGTAAGGCGAGGTCGCTCAGCAGTACCAGAAATTTTTGCACGAACACGTGCTGCACGCAGGGTACGGTTTAGGATTTTCTTATCGAGAACGCCCATAACTACTTACCAGCCTTTCCTGCTTTTCGAAGAATAACTTCATCAGCATATTTAATACCCTTACCTTTGTATGGTTCAGGCTTCTTGAGGGCACGGATTTCAGCTGCAGTTTGGCCAACCATTTGCTTGTCGATACCTTTTACAGTGATCTCCATCTTGTTGACTTCAAGCTGTACGCCGTCACGTGCTTTGTACTTTACAGGGTGTGAGAACCCGAGGGCCATCGTAATTTCCTGGCCACCGCCTTCAACGCGGAACCCGACTCCGTTTACTTCGAGTTTCTTTTCAAAACCATCGGTAACGCCAACAACAGCGTTGTTAAGGAGCGCGCGTTGCAGTCCGTGTTGTGCTTTTGCGATGCGTTCGTCATCTTTACGAGTAACGATTGCGCTTCCATCCTCAATCGCAACAGTTACGTCAGAGAGATGTGGCACTACGAGCTGGCCCTTAGGACCAACAACCGTAAGCACATCATCAGCGACCGTGATTGTCACGCCTGAGGGAATTTGAATTGGTAGTTTTCCGATTCGACTCATGATCTACTTTCTTGTTTACCACGAGTGAAACGGTTAAGAGTTTCGGTGCTTCGGCCATTTGATGGCGCTCGCGCAAAATCAATTCTGATTTCACTCGCATTAATTATCTGATTAATAGTAGCATATACGGGGTTATTAATCAACAATTCAGAATGTTAAATTGGACACATATTTAATTTTGTGCTATAATATATACATACCTTAACATTCCCTTGACTTGGAGGTCAACATGTCCGGTATCCCTGAATGGGTTTCTGTAGCAGCGCTCTGGGCCCTGCCTGTGCTGGGTATCGTCTACCTCGTCGTACTGGTGAAGCTCGTCGTCCAGTTCCGCAGTAGCGGCCGTT
>JBIIRX010000052.1:0-6340 GCA_044341315.1 Saccharimonadales bacterium (SeqCode) | reverse complement strand
ACCGCGGCGTGATTCTGTATGTGCGCAATTTTGACGGCTCAATCAGAAAGGGTGATACCATTGAGATGCTTGCAACCGGTGCATCTGGCTTGGCGCTCGAAGTGGGAAGCCTGAGTCCACAAATGACACCAAGTAACAGCCTTGATGCAGGAGAAATTGGCTACATCGTCACCAATCTGCGCTCTACTCGTGAAGCTCGTGTTGGCGATACGGTCACTGTAAAACGTCATCATGCTACTGAACCGCTTCCTGGATATAAGCTCGTGAAGCCGTTCGTGTATGCCGGATTCTTCCCTGTCAGTAACGACGACTACCAAGACCTAAAAGATGCAATCGAGAAGCTCAGCATGAGTGATTCAGCCCTGCAGTTCGAACCGGAAAATTCACCGGTACTTGGGTTTGGAGTCCGCATTGGTTTCTTGGGATTACTCCACCTTGATATTATCCGCGAGCGCCTTGAGCGAGAATACGACCTTGATCTGGTTGTCACCAACCCGTCAACCGATTACCAAGTTTCGCTCAGTAACGGTGAGGAACTCGATATTAAAAGCGCCAGTAATTTGCCGGATGTCAGTAAAATCACAGAGATTAGGGAGCCATGGATTAAAGGCGAGATTGTCGTTCCGCAAGAATACATTGGTGCGGTCATTCAACTTATTATTTCAAAGCGTGGCCGCCAATCAAACCTCAGTTATATCGATGAACGCGCACTCATCAGTTTTGAGGCACCACTTGCAAACTTATTAACTGACTTTTACGATCAACTTAAATCAATCACGAGTGGGTATGGATCATTTAACTATGAACTTGATAGCTACCGCGCAGAGGACCTTGTTCGTGTAGATTTTTACGTCTCGGGAGAGATGGTTGACGCACTGAGTGTTATGGCGCACCGTTCAGAATCACAAAGCCTTGGGAGGGAAATGGTCAAAAAGCTCAAAGAGGTGATTCCTCGTCAAAGCTTCCAAGTATCCCTTCAGGCAGGTATTGGCGGTAAGTTTATTGCCCGTGAAGACATTAGTGCCTATCGTAAAGACGTTACTGGATACTTGTATGGTGGTGACGTATCGCGAAAGAAAAAACTCCTTGCCAAGCAGGCAAAAGGAAAGAAACGTATGAAACGCTTTGGCAAAGTTGATATCCCTTCGGAAGCATTTATGGTGATGCTCAAGCGAGATTAAACGCTCTCATTCTGTACATGCTTATCTTTCTACAGTACACTGGGAGTAAGTATAAGAAAAAAGGAAGTATCATGGCACGACTACCACAGCCAGGCGGCGATCAAGGTGCATGGGGATCAATCCTCAATGAATTTCTCACGACGACGCTCAATACAGACGGCACGCTTAAAGCTAACTCGGTCACAACCTCAACAGTTGCAGACGGCTCAATAACGGGCGCTAAATTATCTACAAGCGCTGCACCACAGGCTGGGCAGGTGCTCTCTTGGAATGGCACTCGACTAAACTGGACAAATCAGCCTAATATTAGTGTCGTTACCGATTCACAGTGGCAAACCATTCAACCGGGTGTGAACGGCGTGCTCTACGTTGTTGTACCAGGATAGCGTCTTTTTAAGAAGGATAGCCTTCTACTTCCGTTTCACTATCAATAATCGCCCCAGTGCCATTGGTAGCTTCTTGAATAAGCCGAGTGTCAACTGCGTCGCGATTCCATGGTCGAGCGCCAACGTCAGTTAGAATCGAGGCTTGTAACGAATTCGCTGTATGCGCGCTATAGCCAGTTGAGGGCCATATCGACGGTGTTTGCAACTCCACAAAAGTGAATGTCCCATCGTATTCTGGATTGTTTGCGTAAGCGTCTTGGGGTGCTGGGAAGCCAAGTGAGCTGCCGTCTTGGTCGAGGTAGAGATTATCATTAAGATACGCTTCGTATTCGCCGACACCACCATCGTTATCACTCGACTGATCCCACCCAAGCATGAGGGGGCGCATGTCTACCCTTGAGCTTGGCCCGCGTCGTACAACGTTCCCGACGACACTAAGCTGACCGCGTATCCAGTCGTGGCCTTGCCACTCATCAACATTGAGCCCAAAACTGATACCGCGTGCACCAGGGTTGTGTATATAATTGTTAATAATTGCCCCTCGTGCACCACCCGTAAATAATGGGTTACGCTCAGTATTGCTGATAAATAGATTACCAATTACCGCAATGTCAGTTGCGTTGTTTCCAATCAGTGATCCTTTCGAGTGCCGTCCTTTAGAGTGGGTCGAATTCGCGAGGCATTCGCCGATGATACAGCGGTAGAACGTGACGCGCCGCGCTTGATTTTCACGCCACGCTTCGGGCGTAGCTCCTGTGAAATACTGGCCTGAGTTAGCACTCATATTTTCATCAGTTGACCATGTCACCGAGCAGTGGTCAAAGATAACATCGTTCGTTCCGGCCGTGGCGAGGCCATCAACTTCCCAGCCGCTTCGTTTCGCAAAGCCGGCTTCGCCGGGACGCACACGAATGTGACGAATGATAGTGTTATGGCCGGTGCGCCGCACAGTTATACCACCGCGAATGAGTGTAATGCCTGGGTTTGGGGCTGTCTCTCCAGCAATGGTGAGATAAGGTTCACGTACGTCTATGGGCTGACCAGCGAGATCAATTACACCGCCAACCTTAAAGACAATAATTCGAGGACCTGGCGTTTCGATTGCCTCAAGCAGAGAGCCTGGCCCAGAGGCTGCAAGTGTTGTTACGGCGATTTCTATACCGCCCCGCCCACCACGAGTTTCGGTCCAGCCTGGAGGGAGTTGTGGCCACACTAATGCACCGCTGCCACCTTGTCGAACGTCATAGGTTTCTTTGCCGTTCATGGTGATTCGGAGTGCATTATTGAGGGATGTCATGATGAAATTGTACCACGCCTAAGCGTAACAAGTATAGGTAGGCCAACACTGTTAATGTGTGTTCTTGGTGCCTTCTCGTAATTCTGCTAAAATAACCAAATATGAATCTTCAGACAGCAGTTCAATCGTATTCAATTCCTGAAGCGGCGAGGCAGCTTATCCATGCCCATCAGCCGCTAGGTTTGGCTGGACCTACCGGAGCGGGTAAGAGTACACTTGCGCATTATTTAACGCTCCGTGGAGATTTTGCACCGGTTGTCTCAGACACCACCCGCCGACCACGTCCCATTGGGAATGATGATGAAGTAAACGGCGTGCATTATTGGTTCATTAGCGAAGCTGAGGCGCTTGAAAAACTTTCTCACAAGAAATATGTTGAAGCAAAGTTAGTGCACGGCGATACACTCTATGGGACAAGCATTGCCGCCTACCAGCATGTTGTCAATAACGGCCGCACGGCCATTTTAGACATTGATATTCAGGGCATGGAAGAATTTATGTCAGTCGACCCAGATTTTGAGGCAATCTTGCTCCTACCTCCGAGTTTTGAGGTGTGGAACCAGCGCATCGATGGACGAGGTGATATGACTGCTGAAAATAAAATACGTCGTTTCCAGAGTGCATTAAAAGAGTATGAAGTGGTGTTTCGTAACGAACGCTTCTACCCAGTTATGAATACTGAAGTTGTTGAGACAGCGGAGGTTATCAAATCCAAGCGATATAAAGATCCTGGGTACAAGCAGGCTGCACTGGCTGTAGCTCGCGCTCTCGTAGAGGAGACAAGAGCATATCTTGCGACGCACCCTTCCTAGCACTCATTGACACAGAGTGCCAAAATTCGCTACAATAGGCATATGACAGAACGTCAACGCCTTATTCTCGCATCAATCATTGAACAGCATGCTGAAATTGCTGCTCCCGTTGGTAGTGTTATGCTCGCGAAATTGTTTGGCGTTTCAAGTGCAACCATTCGCAGCGAGATGGCGAAGCTTGAGGAGATGGGCTTTATTGTGCAACCTCACACCTCAGCTGGACGTATCCCAACCGATGCTGGCTACCGATACTATGTGAATAGCCTTAACGAGGCGCAGGCCGACCAGCCGCAGCTTATCGATCGCAGTGCGAGAGCGATTGAAGCGCGGGTAACCACCCACGGCGATCGGGCGGATCGCGCCATTCGCAGTGCAGTCGATAGCTTAGTTGAATTAACGCAAAACCTCGGCATTGCAACCATTGGTGACGAACTCTACCTAAGCGGTATGGGAAACTTATTTTCACAACCGGAATTTATGCAAGGCGAACATGCTCAGCAAGTAGCACGCCTACTTGATAACCTCGAACCATGGCTGCGCGAGGCAAAGCCTAACGAGCCGCTCAATGTCTATATTGGTTCAGAGAATCCAATTGGCAAATCAAGTGGGGCAACCCTTATTATTAGCAAGTTCCGCTCACCGTATAGCGACAATAGCTACATTGGCGTGCTTGGTTCAACCCGACAGAGCTACGCCAAGGTGATGCGCCTTGTACGTCATACCGGCGCTATGCTTGAGGAGATCTTGTAGTAATGGCCGAGTGGCTCGGACATTTAATTGCGAATTGGCCTGTTTGGGCAGTACTCCTGACGCTGATATTGGTGGGAATTGCGTGGATGGTGTATGAATTAACCACGACCGAGGGGAGTCTATGGCCCATGCGCCGTCGTGAGTGGTGGCAAGATAAAATAAAGAACCAACAAAAGAATCAGCATAAGCAAAAGAAAGGATGAAGCCATGCCAAAGAAAGACAGCCAAAACGAAACGCAGAACGTAGACAACGAATTCGAACAACAACTTGGTGAACTAACGCTTGATTTACAGCGAACTCGTGCTGATTTCGAAAATTACCGCAAACGGGTTGATGCCGAGAAGGCTGCGGCTCGTGAAAGTGGACAATCGAGCGCCATTCTTAAACTTCTTCCTGTGATTGACAACATTGAACGCGCTATTGTGTATATGCCTGAAGAGCTCAAAGACAATGCTTGGGCGCAAAGTGTTGCTGGATTAGTAAAAAACCTTGAAAAATCACTTGAAAGCCTGAATTTAAAGCGAATTGATGCAAACGTCGGCACCGACTTTAACCCAGAGCTACATGAAGCGATTCAGTTCGATGAAGACGCTCAGGGTGAAAAGGAAGTGATCGCCGAAGAGCTACAAGGTGGATATACGCTGAATGGACGTGTGATCCGCCATGCAATGGTGAAAGTAACGCGAAAGTAGCTTACAAGCTTAAATTTTAAAAAGCCCTCTATATCAGGGCTTTTTATTATTAGGCTACGGAATTCACAAATAAATTGTTAAATTGTTCAGGGTGTAGCCCGTACGTGCTACCTGTTTCAAATTCTTGAAGTCGGCCATGACTTTTACGATCATATTTTGGTGTGTCATTCAGTGATACGAAGCATACCACGGCAATTCGCCCAACTGTATGAGTGGTTTTATTGGCAATAATCCGATGCCACAATGCGTCAATTTCACCGCCTGTTACGAGCTGTGTTTGCATGCTCGCAAATGCTGTTGCACAGCCTTCGTTCACGGGCATTGGATGCCACGTTTTCCGGTCACTATCGAGCCATTCACAGCCATCCGTCGATTCGTACAGGTGTAATGTAAAACCACTATTGTCTGGGTGTGGCTCGCCAACAATACTGCCTACGGATACGCCGGCAGGGTAGTGGAGAAACCTGAAGTAGGCATCACCAGCACTTTCTTTAGAAAGTGCATGAAACCCTTGGGTGCCTGATCTCTCTTCGATGACTGCGCCCACCTCAGAAATTGCAGTTTGTGCATACTCAGCAAGAGAGGCGATGCTCTTAATAAAACCTTGTGCAATTTTGCCGTCGGTCCCTTTTATGCTATTTGCGGCTACCTCTAAGCTTTCAATACCTGCTCGTGTGGTGTCGAAATTAAGCTTAATGTCATGACTCCCGCCGCTTGCATCGCTGCCGTCGCCCGTTTTTCGTTCAACACCAAAACCGTTAAAACGGTCGCTAATTGTAAATACATCTTGCGTATCAGGGCCGAGAGTTAAAAATTCTTCGAAACCTTCAACTGCTTCTTTAACTTTTACCTGTAGTTCATTGGGGTACTTTACTTGCCATGGCCCCACGTAATGTTCAGGACTGCTCATCGTCTCTATCCTCCTTAAGTCTGATTACTTACAGCTTATAGCGAGAGTGAAAACAAAAAAAGCGAGCCTTCACTCACTTGAAATATCTACAAATTAGTATCCTTTTGAGTTGTTTCTTCATAAAAGAAAGTCAGAGAATTAACAGTTCCTGCTTTTATCGCTTTTAATGTAGTGACTATAGAGGAGATATTATCGTAAGGTCGATCGGCGTTTTTAATTGCTTGGTCAATTGGTAGCCAGAAGTTCTCGCCGTACTCGGTGGAAATAAGTTCACCTCGGTGATTATCGGCGTAGCAAATAGGAAAAAGTAC
>JBIIRX010000033.1:0-10213 GCA_044341315.1 Saccharimonadales bacterium (SeqCode) | reverse complement strand
TTTGTACCCAACCCGCCAGCTGATTGTCCTTACCGAGAATTACCGTTCTGGCGCACCGGTGCTTGATGTATCACGGGCGATTATTACGCAGGCAGGCGACCGCCTCGAGCAACGCATACCTGAGCTCGATAAACAGCTCCATGCTCAAACCGACAAAGCCAGCGTTGCCTTATGGCAAGCAGCTACCGTCGAGGCGGAATATCACGCAGTGGCAGCGGCGATTCAAAAGCAACTCGCAGATGGGGTCGATCCATCGTCTATCGCGGTTTTGGCTCGTCGTCACGCCGACATTAAAGCACTCCTGCCGTACCTCAGCCACGCCAACATTGTCGTGCGCTACGAACGCGAAGAAAGCGTGCTCGACAGCCCACCTATTCAAGCGCTTGAAGAAGTTGCCCGAGTGGTGGTTGCCTTAGCCCAGGGTCGGCACGATCACGCCGAAGAACTGCTGCCAAAACTCCTGGCGCATCCCGCTTGGGGCCTCGACGCCGCCACGCTGTGGCGCCTCAGTCTTGACGCCTACAAAAACCGCCAGCACTGGATGGAAATCATGGCCACCACACCGGCCTTAACACCAATCTACAGTTGGCTGATTGAACAGGCCGAAGCGAGTAAAGCGACGCCACTTGAACCAATGGTCGACGCTCTCATTGGCAAGCCCCATGACGAGACCGATGCTGAGACCGACAGCTTCCACAACCCCTACTATGCCTACTTCTTCTCCAAAGAGGCCTTAGCGCACGACCCGCAGGCCTACTTGCAGTGCCTGACTGCACTTCGCTCACTGCGTACTCGTTTGGCTGAATATATGCCCGATACCACGCTTGCCCTCAAAGACTTAGTGTCGTTTATTGAACTGCACCGTCGGCTCGATATTACGCTGCTTTCGCAGCAGTATTCACTCGCCAGTGACGTACCCGCCGTGCAACTGCTGACTGCGCATAAATCAAAGGGTCTTGAATTTGACCACGTCTATATTATTAACAGTATCGATAGCGCTTGGGGGCATAGCGCGCGCAGCCTGAGTCGCTCGATTGGCTACCCGCAAAACCTGCCGCTACAATCAGGCGGAAATAGCGCCGATGAACGACTGCGGTTGTATTACGTGGCTGCTACCCGTGCCCGTAAAAGCTTAGTCATGAGTTTCGCTGACGCGGCCGAGAATGGCAAACGAACATTACTGGCTGACTTTTTAGTTCAGCTTGAGCAGCCGGTGGTTTCTGTTGATGATACTAGCCCTGAAGCGGCGCTTGAACAAGCCGAGCTAGCTTGGTGGCAACCATTGGCCACCCCAACCGCCGACCTTACCAACCTACTGGCACCACAACTTGAGAAGTTTAAGCTCAGTGCCACGTCGTTTAATGCCTTCCTCGATGTTTCTCGAGGTGGCCCGCAGGAATTTTTACTCAATAATTTGCTTCATTTTCCTAAAACCAAAGCCCCAGCGGCCTCCTACGGTACGGCCATTCACTGGACGATGCAACAAGCCCATACCCATGTGCTCGCAACCGGTGAGCAAAAGCCGCTTGAAGACGTGCTGCATGATTTTGAAACCGCACTGGCCAAAGAACGACTGAGCGAAAAAGATATGGCACACTACCTGCAAAAGGGAAGCCAGGATGTGCCTCAGTTCTTACTTTCTGGAGTACTGCCGATTACCGGTACACAAAAAGCTGAGGTTGATTTCAAACACCAAAACGTAGTGGTAGCTGAGGCACGACTGACTG
The DNA here is from genome assembly GCA_044341315.1 of Saccharimonadales bacterium (SeqCode). Lineage (GTDB taxonomy): Bacteria > Patescibacteriota > Saccharimonadia > Saccharimonadales > Saccharimonadaceae > Microsaccharimonas. The sequence goes on along the minus strand of JBIIRX010000033.1, from coordinate 8,486 downwards.
GTTCACTCGACGTACTCGACGTGAACACGGACGAGAAAACCCTCATTGTCACTGACTACAAAACCGGTCGCCCTGCCGAGCGCTGGGATAGCGGTGATGACCATACCAAGCTGAAGCTGCACAAATATCGTCAGCAGCTGCTGTTTTATAAATTATTGGTTGAAGAATCCTCCGCTTACAGTGCATATACAGTAACGCAAGGCCAACTCGCGTTCATCGAACCAACGAAATCGGGGGAAAGTATTGTGTTATCGCTTGACCTCTCGCAAGAGGACATTGATCGTACCCGTGCCTTAATTACAGCCGTATGGAAAAAGGTTATCAACCTTGATTTACCGGACACCAGCGGCTATTCACCAGACTTCAAGGGCGTGCTCGCCTTTGAGCAAGATCTTATTGACGAAATCGTATAAAACATGCTATAATAATAGTATTGAGGGTCGAGTCGCGACATATCAACAGCTACTCAGGTGTTTATATGCCGCGATTCTCCTCAGTACATTACATCGACAGAGGTTAATTGCTATAGTCGGCTGTTCAAGGTTCGTACCCGCCCCCCATTTGGGTACGAACTGTTATGCAGCCGGCGGGGCTCACCGAGGGTGGTGCTATACCGCCCCCAATGGTGCACCGTTCTCGTCCCCCACGAGAATATACTCGGTGAGTCCCGTTTCATCTTCCTAGTTTTCTTGGTGGCCGGGGAAGCAACCAAGGGATACGGGGCTCCGCCCGTTCGTGTTTGCTCTGACGGTTTCGTCTGAACAAGTCAAGAACGTCATCGAGCGCTGGGCCTGACACACCCACGCGAACGCTCCGAGGCGGAGCCCCCGAATTTTTCTGACCGAAACGAGTCACCTGAGGAGGTGATACTATGCCCGGTACACAGGATTACATGTTGCGCCAAGCGGAAGAGAAAGCCGCGCGTGCAACCGCTGCTCGCGAGCAGGCTGGCAGAGCCGACTCAAGCAATGGTGGCTTGCAACGTTTCCGAGACGCGCAGTCCGCCGAAGCCAAGGCTCTGAGAGAGCTCAGCGAAGCGCGCACGAAGTACGCACGCTGAGTCGTCGCTCAACTCTAAGCCGGCGAGGCTGGTCTCTCTTCCCCTAAAGAGATCAGCCTCGCCCCGCATCACACCTCTGTCGATGCTTCAACCTAGTTTATAATGACATATTGTAAGCCGAGTTGAAGGTACTAACATACACAAGGGATACCCATGACCAGTTTTTGGGACACGCTACCAAAACCATTTTTTATTCTGGCACCGATGGAAGCCGTCACCGACGTGGTTTTTCGTCATGTCGTCACTGCGGCTGGCCGTCCGGACGTGTACTTTACCGAGTTCGTGAGTACCGATGGCTTTTGTAGCCCTAAAGGACGTCATAGCACCCGCGGGCGTTTAGCGTTCAGTGCCGACGAAGAACCGATTGTCGCTCAAATTTGGGGAGACAACCCGGAGCATTTCCGTGAGATGGCGCATGGCCTCAAGGAACTAGGCTACCAAGCAATCGACATCAACATGGGCTGCCCCGCAAAAGATGTTGTCAAAAAAGGCGCGGGGAGTGGACTCATTCGCACACCCGATGTTGCCGCTGAAATTATCGCTGCCACCAAAGAAGCTGGGTTGCCCGTGAGCGTGAAAACGCGCCTTGGTGACGTCAACATTGATGAATGGCGCGACTGGCTAACGCACATTTTAAAGCAAAACGTCGTGAACCTGACGATTCACCTGCGAACGCGCAAAGAAATGAGTAAGGTAGACGCCCACTACGAACTAATTCCTGAAATTAAAAAACTACGCGATGAGATTGCCCCACACACGCTGTTAACTATTAACGGTGACGTCCGCGATCGCCAGCACGGGCTGGAGCTTGTTGAGAAATATGGAGTTGACGGCATCATGATTGGCCGTGGTATTTTTCATAACCCTTACGCGTTTGAAATAGAGCCCCGCGAGCACTCGCAGCAAGAACGTCTCGACCTCCTACGACTGCAATTGGATCTTTACGACAAATACTCTCAAGAACTTGAAACCCGTCCGTTCGACCCATTAAAGCGATTCTTTAAAATTTATGTCCGTGATTTTGAAGGTGCTTCCGAACTTCGTGAACAGTTGATGCATACCAAAACGACTAATGAGGTTCGCGCCTTGCTTGACGCCAACATATAAAATCCATACAAATTTTGTATGGATTTTATATGAGCTCGCTATGCTTAAGTATATGAGCACAAAAACGTTTAACCTCTCACTCCCGCAGGAACTTGTAAAGATCATTGATCATCAAGCAACCCTTCATTTTTCCTCACGAAGTGAATACATAAAAACCGCCATTATTTCAAGGCTGAGATCTGAAGGCATCGAACATAGCCTCTCGCCACTCTACCGAAGCGCCGATGAATTACAACAAGCTAAACTAAAGAAATTTATCGACAAAACACTACGATCTTCGGCGACGTCGTGACAATTCCGCCACCCGCAAGCGCACCTTTTGTCGATCAATAAGCTGCGTTGCTTTTTCAAGCTCTACTTGATTGGTCGCTTCAGCCTTCAGTTTTTGCGCGCGCTCAAGTGCAGTCTTGGCTTCGGCCTCTGTAATATCATCGGCCATGTCGGCCTCGTCAACCAATACGCGAATTGCATCTGGCTTGATTTCAATCACGCCACCGCCGATCGCAAAGTACTGTAACAGGTCGTCACTATCTTCTTTGTTGTAGCGAACCGCTAACGCACCGGGTGCAGCCATTGTTACCAGCGGCTCGTGCCCAGGAAATACGCCGATCTCACCGGCGGTTGTCGGCGCGACCATTTCATAAATGTCCTGATCAACACTAATACCGCGGAGTGTAATGAGCTGCAAATGCATGGCTACTTGTCCTTCTTGGCTTTATCGTAGAGCGTACCTTGCACCATGTAGAACCATTCTTCAGGCTTGTCATCATACTTACCAGCAATGATGTCGCCGAAGTCACGGATGGTGTCTTCGAGCTTTACATACACACCTGGGTTGCCGGTGAACTTTTCAGCAACGAAGAAACTCTGCGATAGGTAGCGCTGCACACGGCGGGCACGAGCCACGGTTTGCTTTTGTGAGTCTGACAATTCTTCCATACCCAGGATCGCAATAATATCTTGCAACTCTTTGTATTCCTGAAGCATACGCTGGACTTCACGAGCCACGCGGTAGTGTTCTTCCCCAACAATCTCTGGGTCAAGGCTGGTTGAGGTTGACGCAAGTACGTCAACGGCAGGGTAGATACCAATTTCCGTCAAAGCACGGCTCATCACGATGGTTGCATCAAGGTGGGCGAATGTGGTTGCTGGTGCTGGGTCGGTAAAGTCGTCAGCTGGCACATAGACGGCCTGAACAGATGTAATAGAACCCTTTTTGGTAGACGTAATACGCTCTTGTAGCGCACCCATTTCTTCTTGAAGGTTTGGTTGGTACCCAACAGCAGAGGGTAAACGGCCAAGCAGCGCTGAAACCTCAGCACCGGCCTGAGTGTAGCGGAAAATGTTGTCGATAAACAGCAAGACGTCTTTTCCTTCATCACGGAAGGCCTCAGCCATGGTAAGGCCAGAAAGGGCCACGCGAAGACGCGCTCCAGGCGGCTCATTCATCTGACCAAATACCAGCGAGGTCTTATCAAGCACACCGGCTTCTTCCATTTCGTAGTAGAGGTCGTTTCCTTCACGCGTACGCTCACCAACACCTGCAAACACCGAGTTACCGCTGTGGAACTTGGCGATGTTGTTAATAAGCTCGGTAATAAGCACCGTTTTACCAACACCTGCACCCGCGAACAGACCGGCTTTACCACCCTTTACAATAGGGGCAATAAGGTCAACTGATTTGATACCGGTTTCAAGAATTTCGGTTTTGTTTGATTGTTCTTCAAGCGTTGGCGCCGGGCGGTGAATAGGGGAGGTTTTCGCCTTTGGCGCTTCCTTACCGTCAATTGGGTCACCCGTCACGTTGAACATACGTCCACTGGTTGCAGCCCCAACGGGCACGCTAATTGGTGCGCCAGTTGCAACAACTTCTGCACCACGCTTCAGACCATCGGTACTTGAAAGGGCAATAGAGCGAACAGTGCTTTCGCTCAAGTGCTGGGCAACCTCAAGGGTGACGGTTGTACCATCAAGCTCAACGTTAAGCGCGTCGTAAATTGCCGGCAGGTCGCCTTGGAATTCGGCGTCGACGACGACACCGACGATTTGGGTGATTGTTCCTGTAGTTTTAGTCATTATGTTCTCCTCTCAGATCTCTTAGCCGTTGGTTGCCGCTGGTTTCAAGTTGTTGTTTTCGGTAGTAGTAATATTCAAGTAATTCATTTGGGTCGACGTTCGACCAAAAGCTATTTCCTGGTCTCGGTTCCGCTAAGAAACTTTCGATTCTTCGCCGCAGCTCATCATCCGAGATTGGTTCAAGGGCAAAGACGTGAGGTTCCCTTAGTAAAAATAGTTTCTGGCTTTCATCAAGGTGTTCAAAGAAAGGCAGCTGTGGTTGAATGTGATGAGGAAAATACCAAGGATCGTCATACTCATAGTTGTGATACGGGTCACTAATGCGAGTGATGGCGTCAAAGGCTTCTTCATACGGATGCGCTTCGTATTCAATGCCACGGGCATCCAAATCGGCAAAGCTAGCATCCTGAAATTGAACCTTATACGGTTTCTGGCCGTAGCGAAGTTGCTGCTGCTCAGCATGCCATGAAAACTGATCCGTCTCAATATTAGTCATGTAACGCCTCCACACCACCGCTTATTTCAGCCAACTCTTGGGTAATTGCTCCCTGGCGCGCTTTGTTCATTGCCAGCGTTAAATCATCAATCAAATCGCTGGCGTTGTCGGTGGCGTTCTTCATGGCAATCATACGCATGCTGTATTCGCTGGCGCGGGAATCAAGCAGTGCCTGGTAGAGCTGCGCCCCAATTAGGCGATAGGTTACCCCATCGAGTACTTCTTCGGTACTTGGCTCGTAGGTGACATCTTGGCTCGAACTGGTGGTTTCTTCACTTGCGTCAACACCAGCAGGGAGTACCCGAACGGTTTTGGCTCGCTGCACCGCACCACTCACAAATTCGGTATAAATAATATCGACGGCGTCCACCGTGCCTTCAACAAAGGCATCGCGGGCAGTGTCGAGAATGCTATAGAGTTCACGGCCATCAGGTCGGTCGGCTAAATCTTGGTAGGCACCAATCACGTCCGTCCCCTTCACGCGAGCGGCAAACTGCGACGCCTTGCGGCCAATGGTAATGCTCGAAGTACCCACGCCGTTGGCAACATCAGCTTTCATTTCCTGCGCATACACGCGGAGCACGTTGCTATTGAACGCTCCGGCTAAGCCCTTGTCCGAAGCAATCACAATCAGCAACCGATTTTTAACCTCGCGTTTGGTAAAGAGTGGGTGCCCTTTGACTGAGTTGTGTGTTGAAAGTGCCGCCAGTAATTCATAGGCAGCATTCGAATACGGCGCTGACGCCTTGGTCGATTCTTGGGCACGACGCATTTTGCTCGCCGCTACAAGTTGCATGGCCTTTGTAATCTGCTTGGTACTTTTTACCGAGCGGATACGACCTTTAAGAGCTTGGGTGTTAGGCATCGATTCGCTCCCCTGCAGGGTGAGCCTTAGGCCGAGCAGTTGGTAGATTGACGTATTTTTCGAGTACGGTGCCCATAACACGACTCCACCTCATACCTTGATATACAAGTCGCTGCTCAAGTTCAGAAGCACTCTTTTCGAGAGGCCCTTGTACACCGCTATAGTAACGAGCGCTCAATTGCTCATCGTCGTAGCGACGTTGGCGAGCAATCCGTACTTGCGCTTCCCTAGATGGTCGTGGTGCGACGTCCATTGATCTAACCCTCAAACCCCTTCGCCACACTCTTAGCCGTCTTCTCAATCACAGCAGCAATTTCTTCCGTCGGCTTGGCACCACGGTCAAGGATATCCATTTCCTTTTTGTGATCTTTCCATAGGCGAGTGAGCAATGCGTTCTGTGCGTCTTTAATCTTCGCTGGGGTAACACTATCAAAGTAGCCGTTTGATACTGCTGAAATTGAGGCAACTTGCTGCCACACGCTGAGTGGTGAGTACTGGTGTTGCTTCAACAGTTCAGTCAGACGTTGACCGCGCTCAATCGTCTTCTTGGTAGCGTCGTCAAGGTCACTGCCGAACTGCGCGAAACTAGCGAGTTCACGGAACTGACTGAGGCCAAGCTTCAAGTGGCTGGAAACCGATTTAACGGCAGCAGTTTGGGCTGCACCACCCACACGTGACACCGACAAACCAGCCGAGATAGCCGGGCGAATACCCTGGTAAAAGAGGTCGGTTTCAAGGAAGATCTGACCATCAGTAATCGAGATGACATTGGTTGGAATATAGGCCGAAATGTCGCCGGCTTGGGTTTCAATAATTGGCAATGCGGTGAGTGACCCAGCACCGAGTGCGTCAGAAAGTTTTGCAGATCGTTCAAGGAGCCGAGAGTGCAGGTAGAAGACATCACCTGGATAAGCTTCACGTCCCGGTGGGCGACGAAGGAGGAGTGACATTTGGCGGTACGCAACCGCGTGCTTCGTCAGGTCATCGTAAATCATCAAGGCGTGCTGCGCATTATCACGGAAGTATTCACCCATAGCAGTTGCGGCGTATGGTGCAAGGTAGAGAAGTGACGCTGGGTCAGCTGGGCTGGTGGCAACGATAATGGTTTGCTCCATGACGCCTTCATTTTTAAGACGCTCAACCAAACGCGCGATCTTCGAGCGTTTTTGCCCAATTGCAACGTATACATTAATAACACCGGTTTTCTGCTTCGCTTGATTAATCATAGTGTCGATTGTCAGTGCGGTTTTACCCGTTTGGCGGTCACCAATAATAAGTTCACGTTGACCACGACCAATCGGGAACATTGCATCAATGGCAACAATACCCGTCATAAGTGGCTCATGGACAGATTTTCGCTCCATAACACCTGGTGCGTTTCGTTCAACGATACCTTGCTGCTTGGTTTGAATAGGCGCACCACCATCAATGGCACGGCCAAGTGGGTCAACCACACGACCAAGGAGTTCCGGACCAACAGGAACAGTAAGGACTGTACCCTTTAGGCGAACAGTTTGACCGGCTTTGACCTTGGTATCTTCACCTAGTAGTACTGCACCAATTTCGTCTTCAAGCAAGTTCAATGCGAACGCTTCGACAACGCCATCTTCGGTTTCAATTTCGAGCACTTCGCTGTAGCCCGCATTACGCAGACCATGTACCCATGCAACACCATCGCCAATGCGAAGGACGATACCCACTTCGTCGATATTTTCAGTTGCTTCAAGATGCTCAATTGCTTGGCGTAAATCTTTTGATAGTTCGGTTACAGATAGGGTACTCATGCGTGTTGTCTTTCCTCGTGCAGTTAGGCTTTCTTATATCGTGTTTTTAGCAGTGTCAGTTTCCGGGATACGGTCGCGTCAAGCTCTCGGCCTGGCAATGACAGTTTTACACCACCAATCACCGATGGATCAATGATGGATTCGAGCTGTACGTGCGAGGCATTGGTTGCCTGTTTGGTAAATGTTTCCAATTCTTTCAGCGTTGCGGTGCTCAACTCAAACGCCGAAACAACCGACCCGGCAACCTGACCGTTTTCAGCAAGGTAGTACTGGACGTCGCGACTTATCAGTGGCACTTCGTGGGTTCGGCGGGTTTGAATCAGGTAGGCAGCAAGTTGGTTGAGTAAAGTTTCTCGAGCATCACCGGCAACAAGCCGCGTGGCAATATGCTGGCTGAGCGCGCGTCGAGAAAGCTTACGCGGCATACTACTGAGAACCCTCGGCGTCTTTAAGTGCACTGGAAATCAGCGCTGCGTCTGTTTTTGCATCAAGCTTTTTCCCCACAACTGCACCAGTAGCAACCGCAACCAGTTCGAGTGTTTCATCGTGCAGCGCGCGCTTTGCAGCGGCAATGTCTTTATCGAGTTGGGCGTGTGCCTCTGCAACGATTTTTTCAGCAGTCGAACGAGCTTTTGCTTCGCTAGACGCTGCCAGTTCGCTGGCCTCGAGCTTGGCTGTTGAGACAATCTCGGCAGCTTCCTTGCGGGCTTGCTTCATGATTCGCGCCGTCTCTTCTTTCGTGTCAGATGCGGCAGCCTGGGCTTCTTGAGCTGCCTGGGCTGCTGCTTCAATGTCCGCTTGGCGTTTGTCGACCGACTTCATAAGAAACGGGTAGACAAATTTACCAAGCAGGAACACTAAAATAACAAAGGCAATAATCTGCAGAATTAACAGTTTCCAGTCGATACCAAGGGCACTGAAAAGATCACCGTTTCCGGGTGTCGTCGTTTCAGCGGCAAAGGTGTGCAGGAAATTCACTGGCAGCTACCTTTACAAGAACTTCGCAATAATAGCCACGATGATACCGATAATTGCCAATGAGTCGGCAAAGACGATAGCGGTAATCATGAGCGTACGAATATCACCAAGTTTTTCTGG
>JBIIRX010000027.1:0-11833 GCA_044341315.1 Saccharimonadales bacterium (SeqCode) | reverse complement strand
AAGCCGTAGGTAAGTCCAAATGCTAATGCATCCATTTATATATCTCCTTATTTATTACTCTTCATTATATACTATTTCACCCCTTAGCGGTGGCCTTTCGCTTTGGCGTAACGGCAGGGGAGTGATCAGAATGGGATGGCCCGTGATGGGACACGGCCAGGGCGGTAAAGATGAGCGTCAGGATAAAGAATACATAGGCCTGAATGAAGCCAATAAAGAGTTCGAAGGCCATAAAGAATGGCAGTGTTACAGAAGCGAAGTAGCTGGTAAGTACAGAAATAATAATCAGTAGGACTTCACCAGCAAACGCGTTGCCGAATAAACGAAGCGCTAACGCAGTACCGCGTGAAAATTCACCAATCAGTTCCAAGAAGCCTTCGAAAGCACCAATTGGGTCTTTGAATGGGTTTCGCAGGTACCGTTTCACATTACCCAAGGCAGTGAGGTAGCGAACGGCATATATTTGCACTACAACAATTGTAATAATAGCCAGTGCAAGGGTGAAGTTAAGATCGGCAGTCATACTACGGATAATCGGCACGCCGTTCCAGAAAATACTCTCAAGCCCAGGCAGAATACTAATCCAATAGTTAATAAGCACGACAAAAAAGATTGTCACCGCAAGCGGGGTAATTTTACGAGCAAGTTGTTTGTCAGGAATAACATCGTTAATTTGTTTTAAGAGGCCTTCAAATACCCATTGCACAAGGCCGACGAAACGATTGTACTTGCCCTTTTTTACCCGCGTCGCAGCGTAGACAAGAATAGCGATCGTCACAAGCGTGCCGACAATACCTGTAACCAAAGCGTTTGTAATAGGAATACCCCATAGGTAAAACAGCGGGCTGGCCGAGATAGATATATGAAGTTCGGTTGCGGCGAAGTGCTGTAGCATTACTTAAGTGGTTTCCGTACGTCTCGCAGTTGTTTAGTAATTAATACCGCGCTAATCACAACACCAAGTACAAGACAAATGATGGTAGCGATAGGGGCAATGTTGAGCAAATGATCCAGCCAAATCCCTAGGAAAACACCCCCAATTATTGGTATAAAAGCCCTCCAGGTTGTATCAAGTGCGGTCAAAAAAATAAGCATTGGAGCTGACATTGTTGACGGCGACTTGGTCGTCCGGCTCTGTGAATCAGTGGATGGTTCTTGTCGAGGCGACTCGGTCATAACTTCATCATCATACCAAACTGGCTGTTAGTTGGCTAGTGCCGACAGCTACCAAGGAGACCATACAGTTTTTATACAAAATTTGTATGAAAACTGTACGCAACGCTATACACTAACGAAGCTATGATGTATAATTAGTATATAAAGTATAGTATTTCTATGGGGGAAATATATGTCAGATACAACCGAAGCACCACAAGTCACTATTTACCGCACAAGCTGGTGTGCCTTTTGCCACACAGAAATGCAGTGGATGGATCGCCTTGGCATTAAATATGTCGCCAAAGACATCGAAGCAGACCAAGAGGCTCACGACGAACTTATGAAAAAGATTAATGGCGACTTCCGTGGCGTTCCTGTCACCGATGTAGCCGGCGACATTATTCTCGGTTTCGACCGGCCAAAACTCCAAGACGCGTTCAAGTCGCACAACTTACAGCCAGCCAGCGCATAGCACTCATCACCGCCACACAGGCGGTGATTTCTTTCCTAGGGTATACTAAGACTATGAACCGTCGTCCGTCCTCGACCCCCATACCTGCACAAAAACCACTCCTGGTGATGATCCACGGCTTTCGTGGTACCCACCATGGACTACTACTGATTGCTAAAAAGCTCCAAGGGTATAGTATTATCGTGCCAGACTTACCGGGTTTTGGTCGTGGACCCAAGCTGCAACAGTATGACCTTGACGGGTACGTCACCTGGCTCAAATCCTTCATTACTAAGCACGCCGACGGCCGCCCGATAATATTATTTGGCCATTCATTCGGAAGTATTATTTGTGCCGCCTACGCCGCCCGTTTTCCTAAAAGCATTGAAAAATTAGTGCTTGTGAACCCCATTGGCGCCCCTGCCCTAGAAGGCCCAAACCAGTTTATGACCAAACTCGCCGTCCTGTATTACAAAATTGGCGCCAAAGCGCCCGAACGCTTCGCTCACAAATGGCTCGCCGCCAAGCCAATTGTTCGCATTATGAGTGCGACTATGGCCAAAACCCACGATAAAGGGCTTCGCACCTATATACATCACCAGCACGATGCTTACTTTAGCCTTTTTCACTCACCGCAATCGGTACTCGAAGCCTTTCAAACTTCTATCTCTCATACCGTGCGAGATTTTGCCAAAGATATTCCCGTGCCAACGCTGCTCATTGCGGGCTCGCTTGATGATATCACCCCATTGAGTGACCAGTACGCGCTTGTAAAAAAGTTTCCTCACGCCCAACTCAAAGTGCTCAATGACGTCGGTCATTTAACCCACTACGAGACACCTGAGCAGGTGGCCTCGTTGGTTCAGCGATTTACTAATCCGTTGTAGATTGCTTCAAAGCGATCAAGCGTGGTTTCGAGGTCGTGAGTTTCAGCAATTTCCAGGCTTTCTTTGCTCATTTTCTTACGCAGTTTTGCGTCGCTCAGAATACGAAGCAGACCTTCGGCAATCATAGCATCGTCATCCTGATCACATAAGAAACCGTTGCGCTCGTTTTGGCAGAGTTCTTTCAAGGCACCGGCATCAACCGCAACAACTGGCTGGCCGCTTGCCATTGCCTCAAGCGTGGCGATGCTTTGTAGCTCGGCCGGAGATGGCATACAGAAAACCGTTCCAACCCGGTGCAGTTGCTCGAGTTCTTGGTCGCTCACACGTCCGGTAAAGGTCACTTTATCTTCAATGCCAAGGTCATGCGCCATTGCTCGCAGCGCTAAGCGCTCGGTGCCATCGCCCACAATTAACAAGTGTGTCTCCGGGCGTTCTTCCAATACACGCACAAAAGCATTTAATAGGACCGGTAAATGCTTTTCGGCATCAAGACGGCCAATATAACTAACGATCGGCGCGTCGGTAGGCAGGTTAAACTGCTCGTATAATGCTTTGGGGGCTTTGCCGGGTGTGAAGCGCGACAAATCAATGCCGTTTGAGACTGCTTCCATCGGCACATTAATTTTCGCCTCGGCGCCAAACATATCAATCGCCGATTGAGTTGGCAGTGTTACGAAGTCGGCTTTTGAGTGAAACCGCGCGCCATATGCTTTGAGAATATAGTTTATTGGACGCGACACTGGCGCAAGCAAGCGAAGGTTATCCATAAGGTTCTCAGGCATAGCGTGATTGGTACTAACAATTGGAATCCCCATTTTATTACCAAATTTCATAGCCGCTTGGCCAATCCACATCAGCATTTGAATGTGAATCACGTCTGGGTCAAAGTCGGCGATAATCTTTTTAACTTCACGGTTTGGATTCAAAGATATACGAAAGTTTTGGTAAAAAGGGAAGGGGATCGAAACAGTGCGCACAATAATGTGGTTACCATCTACTTCCTTACATTTTTTACCATTCTGGCTTGGTGCGATCACCAATACTTCATGGCCGCGCGCGGCCAGCCCACGAGCAAGGTTACGACTGAAGGTGGCAACACCGTTGATAGTCGGGTAGTGTAAATCCGACGCAATAACTATTTTCATATGTTGTGCTTTAGCATAGCATAATGAGTGTTTAATTGCAAATTTGTTGTATTTATGATATAATATTATTAGTGGCTTTCGTGCTACAATTATACGTACATGAAGCTCTTCTTCGACGCTCGCTACACTCGCACCGATTACCACGACGGTATTAGTCGGTATTCAGCCGAGCTCGGCACGGCCCTTCATGCACTGACACCTGTGACCTTTTTGATTTCAGATGAAAAGCAAAAGCGGTGGTTCCCAGCAGACGCCACGTTTATCAAAATCCACCCCGGCACCTCTATTAAAGAACCCTTTACGGCGTTAATACTCAATAAGTACAAACCAGATGTCGTATACAGCCCGATGCAGACTATCGGTACGTTTGGTCGGAAATACACCTCCGTGCTTACGCCGCAGGATATGATTTACTACCGTCACCCGAAGGCACCTGGTTTTTTGCCAATGTTTGTACGCATTGGCTGGTGGTTCTATCATCAAGTGTACTGGCCTCAGCGCCTGCTGCTAAAGGGTGGCGATGTCATTACAACCGTTAGCCATACGTCGGCCGATGATTTACGTAGCACCCGCATGACCAGCAAGCCGATTCATGTGGTGTACAACGCACCGCAGCAGTTCACAAAGTACCCAGTACGACATGAAAAATTTATTAAGAATATAGTCTATATGGGTTCATTCATGCCCTATAAAAACGCCGAAACGTTAATTCGTGGCATAGAGTGGCTACCTGACCGAACGCTCCACTTGTTAAGTCGTATTTCTGAGCAGCGCAGAGCGGAGCTTTCTGCGCTGATACCTGAAGGTGCCAAGGTGGTATTTCACAATGGTGTCAGCGACGACGAATACGAACGGTTACTCGCAGACAATGCCGTACTAGCAACCGCTAGCCTTGATGAAGGCTACGGTATTCCAGTGGCCGAAGCTATGGAGATGGGGGTGCCGGCCGTTGTGAGCGATATACCTGTCTTTCATGAGGTAGGAGGGGATGCTGCGCTCTATTTTGATCCGCATACCCCACAAACATTTGCCGATGCTGTGAAGCAACTCGACGAGCCTGCGTTTCGAAAGAAGCACATCGAGCGAGGCGCGCTACATATGCAGCAATTTAGTTGGAAAGCATCCGCTGAGGTGCTCTTAGATGCGATTCGCTCGTATCGCGCCCCTTCCATCTGATACAATACCTACACATGGCCACTAAAAAAAAGTCCCCTAAAAAACCCTCAGCAATCGTCAACCGACGCGCCTCTTTTGATTACGCGCTCGATGACGAGCTTGTTGCTGGCATCGCACTGACCGGACGTGAGGTCCGCGCCGCCCGTGATGGACGCGTGCAACTTAAAGGTTCTTTTGTTACCATTCGCAACCACGAATTATGGCTGAATAACGCCAGCTTCTCATTAAGCCTGAACTCAAAAGGTGTTGGCGAAACCACCGTCGACACCTCACCACGAAAACTCCTCGCCAGCCGACGCCAAATCGACGAACTGGAAGACCGAAAGCAACAGGGGATGACGATTGTACCGCTGCGGCTTTTAACGCAAGGGCGGTTCATTAAACTTGTGATCGCATTGGGTAAGGGAAAGAAGAATTACGATAAGCGCCAGGCTATTAAACGGCGAGATCAAGAACGCGACGCCGGACGAAAGCTATAAGAAAGGGGAAAGCCCGCACGTTTCCGTGCGGGCAGTTCCTTGTACGGAGCGTTAGAACGCACGATATGAGCACGTTCCGTCGCCAAAAAGCACCAGCTGTCCTGTCGGCGAGATAAACGCAGCGATACGCCGGTCGCGCGTTGCCTTCTCGGGCGGACGATAGATAAGCAGTTCAGTTCCAGCCGGAAGCTCAAACTCCTTAAATTGACCGCCTGCACGCGCATGAGCGGCGATTTGCCGACTGATGATGCTCCCCTGAATCGCAGGGCGTGGGATCCGAAGCACCACTGACTCAGCTAGCGATTCACCGCGCTGCACCTTGCCATCATCTCCGCCGTCAGCTTTGCGGCCGAACGGCTTCATTGCGAGCGACTCCTTCACTTTACCCATCATCCAAGCAGCAGCATCAACAGCTTTGGTTGATTCCATAGCTGTACTTCCTCTCAGTGTATCGGTACAAAGAACAGATATATTATACAACCATTTGTTAATGATGCAAATCGCACCATAAGCATATTGACATTTCTGCTTTATTTTGTTATAATATAAATAACTTTTGCATGTTGAGAAATTCTCCATGCGGAGGTTCTTTGACAAGCTATATTCCACCCCAGATCACTCGAGCTTGGAGGCTCATCATGATTGCAATGCGCTACACCTCGCTCCGCGCTCGCGCCAAGCGAGCCTACGGCGACTTCGTGGAGACAACCAAGCACGGCCAGTACCGGCGCGGCTTCCGCCACGCTATGACCGTCGTAGCGGTTGTCCTGGCGGTGTTCATCTCCATCCCGATTGGGATGATGATTACCACCCAGCAAACGCGCTCAGCCAGTGCGTCCATCGACCACTCCATCCAGTACTACCTGCTCAACGACGACGGCACCATCAAGGACGCCGTTGACAAAGAACCGAGCGGTCAGTACTTTCAGGACGGCGGGCTGTTCAACAGCAACGTGCCTTTGGGAAGAACCGTCACCACCTACACATCACCCGATGGCATCGAGCACGAGATCTCACTCAAGATCATGGGCACCATGAACGTCGAAGATCGCATCAAGTGGTACAACCAGCTGGTGCAGAGTGGCGAAATGAAGCCCGTGGAAGCGGGCAGCAAACTTGCCTCGCTGACCGAGTACCTTCAGCAGCAGTGGAGCAAACTGGGTCACGAGTGGCCCAGTATGACAGTCGAACCGATCATTCAACCGATCGGCCAGCAAGTCATCATCGTCGGGTCCGACGATCTACTCCAAAGCTTTCGCGAGGGAGTGTCGCCCGAGCAGTACGCACCATCAAACGGCGGTACGACCGATTGGATGTTCGCCTGCCAAGAAATTAACTTGTCGGTTGGCAACGGGAACCAATACCTGAACGCTTTGAAAGAGCGCTATGCGGTTTTCAGCACTGTCGACTACACGATGAGTGTCAACAAGGTGCTGTCAAAGACGGCAGAGCCGTGTGACCTTGCCTATGGACCCCCGTCGTCTCCCGGAATGCAAGTGCCACCGTCGTATGAAGAGTACGAGACTCACAATGGTATCGAATCCGATACCAACTCCTACTCCAAAGACGGCGTCTACCACTCCGAATTCTGATCTCACTGTGGGCGCCGGTCATTCGATTGGCGCCCACAGAAAGGAATATAGCTTGTCATATCATCTTACTTCATACATGCGTGTGGCCTGAGATGATAGAATAAGTACATGAAACTCTACTCCTGGAACGTCAATGGTATTCGTGCAGTCCTCTCCAAAGGCACCTTTCAAAGCTTAATTGAAGAACATCAGCCTGATGTACTCTGTCTGCAAGAAACGAAGGCAAAACAAGAGCAGGTCGAGCTTGAGCTACCCGGCTACCACCAATACTGGAATAGCGCTGAAAAGGCAGGCTACAGCGGCACGGCCATTTTTAGTAAGGACGAGCCACTTCAAGTGCTCTACGGCTTTACCGATGACCTGGCTAAAAAATATGGCCTTGAAGACGATAGTTACGGTGACCCGGCTAAAGAAGGCCGCGTTATCTCGGCTGAATTCGACCATTTTTGGGTCGTTACCGTCTATACGCCAAACTCAAAAGGCGATTTAAGCCGGCTCGACCTGCGTCACAAGCAGTGGGATCCGGCCTTCCTCGAACACATCAAAGACCTCGAAAAAACAAAACCTGTACTGTTCTGCGGTGACCTTAACGTGGCGCACAACGAGATCGACTTGGCTAATCCGAAGGCCAATGTTGGCAAACACGGCTTTACCAATGAAGAGCGCGAAGGATTCGATAAATTCGAAAATGCCGGGCTATTTGACACCTTTCGAACCCTATATCCAGAAAAAGAAGCTGCCTACACATGGTGGACCCACTGGGCAAACGCCCGAGCGCGCAACGTCGGCTGGCGGATTGACTATTGGCTCGCCAGCGAACGCCTGAAAGAGGCGGTAAAAGCGGCTGCAATTCACCCAGATATCATGGGTTCCGATCATTGCCCGGTGAGTGTCGAAGTAGTGGTTTAAATAGATGGACTATTCTTACTGGCGGAAACAAACTGCCGATACACCACTT
This sequence comes from Saccharimonadales bacterium (SeqCode), assembly GCA_044341315.1. Lineage (GTDB taxonomy): Bacteria > Patescibacteriota > Saccharimonadia > Saccharimonadales > Saccharimonadaceae > Microsaccharimonas. The sequence goes on along the minus strand of JBIIRX010000027.1, from coordinate 3,987 downwards.
TTTCCTGATATTGAATGGAGCAAACCAGAGAACCGTCTTCAAGCTGGAAAACTCGGCATTGTTGGCGGCAACAAACTTGGCTTCGCTGGCGTCGCGGAAGCCTATAGTATTGCAAAGGCAGCTGGGGTAGGGGAAATTCGGGTACTGCTCCCCGACGTCCTGAGAAAAACAATCCCTACCAGCATTACCGACGCACAGTTTGCGCCTACCAATCCATCAGGTAGTCTTGCCAAAGACGCTGCTGCCGAGCTGGCAACGATGACGAGTTGGGCATCGGGCATTCTACTCATTGGTGATGCCGGCAGGAGCAGCGAAACCGCCATACTCTATGAGCAATTCATCCAGGACTACCAGGGCCAACTCGTCATTACGCGTGATGCCGTTGACTTGGTGAAAAATAACGCCCAAGCATTAGTCGACCGGCCAAATACCCTCTTGGTAGTGTCATTCGCGCAGCTGCAAAAATTATTTCAATCGGTCTATTACCCAAAAGTTCTCACTTTTAGCATGCAGCTCACCAACCTGGTTGAAGCGCTGCATAAGTTTACGATTTCGTACCCTGTGACGATTGCGGTGTTGCATAAAGACCATTTTCTCGTGGCACATGCCGGCGAGGTCGTTACCACTGAATGGACCAACCCAATGGCAATCTGGAGGGGGAGTGTGGCAGCACGCGCCGCGGTGTATTGGGTGTGGAACCCAGGTAAAACAATGGAGTCAGTTGTTACCTCACTTATCAGTTGAGAGTCACAGAATATGTGATCTAATCGTAAACATCAATTGCGATAGGTAATCATTATTGAACATCGGTCACGAATTCCTTGACGCCTCTATTTCGCTTATATATACTTCTCCTTAAGAAGTTAAAACTTAGATATAGGGAGTATCCATGCCACGGTTACCGCAACCAGGCTCTGACACTGGTAAATGGGGGGAGATTCTCAACGAATTTCTCTCGGCGTCTCATGCTAACGACGGGCAGTTAAAAACATCTATTGTTGGCGCACCGCAGCTCAAGCCAGCTTCAGTGACCAGTGCGGCGCTCAGCGATGGTCACGTTACGACATCGAAACTTGCCGATGGCGCAGTAACGAAAGATAAACTTGCGACTTCACAGCCAAACAATGGGCAAGTTCTCTCGTACGACGCCGGTAACCTCGTGTGGACCACCCCAGCGCAAGCAGCGGTAACAAGCGTTGCATCAAAAACTGGTGCCGTAACGTTGGCAAAAGATGACGTTGGACTGGGTAACGTCGATAACACAAGTGATGCGAATAAACCGGTCTCTTCTGCAACTCAAACGGCTTTAAACACAAAGCTTGATGCATCCCAAAAGGCTGCATCGAATGGCGTTGCCAGCCTTGATTCTAATAGCAAACTACCTGAATCTCAATTGCCAGACAGACTCTCGACTGGTCAACTTTCGGCGACATACCTTGGGCTCGTCCAAGCCGCAAAAAACCCTGATGTACTTGTCACAGGCGCGATTACTCTCGATGGTTCAGATCAAGTCAGCACGGCGGCTGTTGCATGGCCGGACGGGACACCGGGTATCCTCACTATTACCGCGCGTCACGCCACTGGTGCGGTCACTGCGTACACCATAACGTACGGCTCACCCGTCACAAAGACGTTCACGCAGCCAACGATTACACGTAATACAAACGGTGCGGCGACAAATATACCGCAGATTGAGGTGAGCTAATATGGGTATTCTTGACGTACCTGGCTACTCTCGGTCTCAAGCCGACAAGCTATTTACGACTGCTTCGAACGCGCGCGCAGCGGGAAAAGCCAGCCGAGGCATGATTTGCCTGATCCTCGACGATAACTGGCTCAACCAATATACGTTTGCTGCTCCAGCGATCGAAGCAAGAGGAGGGCGCGCTACCTTCGCAACCAACTCATCTACATTCGGTGGCTCGAACCGCATGACATCTGCGCAGGTTCTCGACCTTTTCAACCGCGGACACGAGATCGCCAATCATTCGCTTACTCACTATGACATGACGACGTTAACCGCCGCGCAGCGGGCATCTGAGTGGGATGACGCTCAGGCTGCAATTACATCGCTCATTGGCCAGCCAGCGACGACATTCGTGTACCCATACAACAAGACAACGCTTGCAATTGACCAGCAGAACTACCTCCGCTACGACCGAGCCTTTGCAGGTAACAATATCCCGTTCCTCGAGCCTATGACAGACCGAGACACGTTCCTACACGGGCGTTGGTCGTGGTCAAATGATACGTCTAGTATTCATACCCGCGCATTAAATTTCGTTCGTATGGCAGCAACCAGCGACACAGTGTTCACAATCTTCTGCCATCAGATCCTCCCGACGACAACAGCGAACGACGGAAATGTCACCGAAACTCAATTTATTGAGCTGCTCGATCTGGCGAACAGTTTAGGCGTTCCGATTGTGCCAGCAAATGTTGCATTTCCTCGGTACAATAGATTACCCGACGCCGGCATGGAAAGCACAAACACACTCTACCACCGCGTTACGGGCACTGGCACTGGCAACACCTATACGAGCGTGGTTGAGTCTCCATTGTCGAATTATTTCACGGGCAGTCGCTTCAAACGATTCACTGGTGACGGCACCGCAACTATGCGTGATGTTCAAGATGTGTATATTCCAATCCGTTCATCGGAGACGTGGACGCTATCGGCACGGTTCCGCCAATCGTATACAAGCGGCACCGGCTCTCGGCTTATCATTCAAGAATATGATACATACGGAACACAGATTGGTTCAGACATCGCAGGCACTGCACAAAACACAACACTGAGTGACTGGACTCAGGTAACACTCGACTATACCCCGTCAGCAACTGCCCGGAGCTTCAGTGTCGGCTGGCGGCAAGATACTATGGTCGGCACCACCGATTGTGACCATATGGCGATTGACCTCAAGCGTCGGCCGGCTTTAGGATAGCATTAAACAAAATAACCCCTCCATAGGGGGTTATTTTGTGTTCGCGTTCAATAGTTTGGTGGGCGAAGAGGGACTTGAACCCTCACTCCATTACTGGAACAAGATTTTGAGTCTAGCGCGTCTACCAATTCCGCCACTCGCCCTTATATTGTTAAGTTCGCGCTGAGCGCGTCTACGCAGGTTACCTAATCCGCCACTCGCCCTTATACCTAAAGTATTGTACAATAAAATGCATCAGGAATACAGATATGAATCCATCAAACAGCAGTCAGGGTGGCGACGAGCTGCAGCCAGTTGGCACGACGCCAGCGGCGCCTCTTGCACAGCACCCAGCACAATACTCTCAACCGCGACCCGACCAGGTGGCTGCTACTCAGGTGATCCGTTCTCAAATCGACGCGCTCTACGGTGACCGAGTCGTCGCAACGCCCCGAGACACCCCGCCACTCAACCCAAGCCCCCGCACTGTGAGACAATTAAATTCGCCCAAAGCAAGCCAGGCCCCTGTCTCTCATGCCGCAGTCCGTCATCAGCCCCAGGCCAAAGACTGGGAAGAATACCACTCCGCGTGGCAAAATTACTATCAACAATACTACGACGCATATTACCAGCATAAAACCGCCCAGGCGAAAGCAGCCGAACCAGCACCAGCCACCCAACCGCAGCAAGCAATTTTTTCTACGCAGCCTGAGCCTGAACAGCCAATAAAAGAGGCTGACGCAACAACCACTAAAGATGAAGCACTGCTCGAACTTCGAGAAAAACTACTTGGCACCGTGCGACGGCGAGCCAAAAAAATACGCAAAAGCCGCCACTTTGTACCAATTGCTGCCGCATTGACAGTCGTCGCTCTGTTCGGCTTTCTGCAGTATAACCAAGTGCTGATTGGCGCAGTCTACGCCTACGTTTCACCGGGTTCCATCGACCCGCAGAGCATTGTGATTGACCCCTCGGCGGGTACGAAGGTGAGTGGTGATCCGAAGCTCATTATTCCGAAAATTAATGTGGATGTACCGGCTGTCTACGGTGTTGGAGCCGACCA
>JBIIRX010000066.1:0-4761 GCA_044341315.1 Saccharimonadales bacterium (SeqCode) | reverse complement strand
CACCCTGCAAGAACATAGATTCGAAATTGACGACGGCGCATAGTACGCTGCATGATAGCCCTACCCTACTCCGCCGAACTACTTATTGTGAAGCCGTTAAACACGGAACCCGCCGCTAGGCGAGCCGCGTAACGGCCCCACAACAGTTTCCCATTGTGACGTGTTAACATACCTGAACGACGGGGTCAGTATTGTTAACACGATTTTCAACCATACCTACGCGACGAGCGCCTAGGGTTAGGTTGTTTTTTCCAAATTGTATAGAGTTACATCACGACAAACGTAGCTTGCGTAGTACTCTGAGATAGATTGTAGCACAGTAATTATTGATTAATCTTTAAATAATACCTTTAAATCAGGGGACGACCCTTGACGTAGCACTCATTTTCAGGTACAATCGAACAGATTGATTGAGCCTTCTTAAGACAAACGGCTCATAAGGAGTAAATAAAGTATGTCACACGTTAAAGCAGGTGGTTCAAGTAAGAACATCCATAACAACGCCGGCGCCCGCCTTGGCGTGAAGCGCTTTGGTGGTCAAAAAGTAAACACCGGTGAAGTATTGGTTCGCCAAACCGGCAGCACAAAAATTGCTGGCCCAGGTACGTTCATTAGCCGCAATTACACCATCCACGCCGCACAAGATGGCGTTGTCAGCTTCCAAAAAGTGAAAAAGGGTAAGTTTACCGGCCGTACGGTTACCCGCACACAAGTAAGCGTTGTTTAATTCTTAATAACAAAAAGAGCCCCGCGTAGGGGTTCTTTTTATATGGGGTTACTATGGTATGACATTAGCGCGCTATGTGCGGCATGACGATGTTGCCCTTGCACTACTCTGCCACTCTCATCGCGCTCAATAGTATCCATACTTGTAACTGCTCTCTCAGAGAACTCGCCATCAATCATTTTCAAAGCTAAACTCACCGCGTGCGTTCTGCTCGAGTGTTTTGCATTTGTCTGTTCATCTTGCTTCAAATTTCCACGATCATTCCTATTTAATCTCCATCCAAGATCATTCTCACCACTCAATATAATATCGAGTTTTTCCGCCAATACTTTGGCGACCTCGAATCGGACTTCAGGGTTCTCACGAATGGCGTCTACCGATTCAATTTCTGTGGGGTCTAAGTGATGAGCAGCTAAGATATCTCGTATCAAAGGTGTTGCCTTCATTACTTCCTGAAGAAACGCTAGTGATGACTCTCGGTTTTCCTGTGTCACAAAACGATCATAATATTTTTTCTGGAGCTCTTTCATGTACTCTGGTTGACTATACGATGGTTGCTGAGCCCATTCCTGCTCACTATCGTCCCCAAAAACAAGCGCATCGTAGTCCTTGTCGCTTCGTGCATCAACGGGAGCTAGTACAGGTGGCAACGCCTCACGCAAATAGTCATACTTGCTCTCACGAACTTTCTCAGAAGAGACAACAGGCTGTTCAAGAGCGGCAGCGACAACGGCTTTCGATGGCTTTTCGAACGTAGGCACTTCAGTAATAAGCGGGCTGTTTGGGCCAATAATAGGTACTGCCTCAGCCGCCTCCTCACCCAAATCAACGGCCGCCCGCGCACGGAGCGCCATTTCACGCTCAAAAGCGAGTGAAGCCTGTGAATCAAGAAGCTTCTGACGATCAATGTACTTAACCATTGGCATCCCGTTTTCATCACGCGAGACAAGCTTGCTCGTGACCGGCCCCTCTCCCTCAAGTCGCCATGGCTCAATGTCGCCTGAAGTTCGCTTGACTAAATACACTGGGGCCGCATCTTCCAAAGGAAGCTCTTCAATTTGGTACCGCTCATCATCGAGCTTAATACGCCGCATGAGCGCTTCTCGCGCAGCATCTTCGAGATTTGTTGGTTGGGATTCGTTGGTCATGTTTATTTTTTACTAGTTTCGCTTTTAGAGTCCGAGGTGATGCTTCACCCGCTCAATGACATCGCCAATCACCACCTGCGACTTTACTAAGTAGTCGTCGACACCAAGGTTCTCGGCGCGTTCTTTATCTTTCGGTTGGCTTAGGGCGGTCAGCATAATCACGTGAATATTGCCGGTTTCTGGCGTGTTGCGTAGAATATCAAGCACATCAAAGCCGCTAATTTTTGGCATCATCGCGTCGAGCAGAATGAGGTCGGGTTTAAACTTAAGCGCCATTGACAACGCTTCTTCACCGTTCCCTACCCACTCTGTTTCAAAACCTTCAATATCCAGGCGGGCTTTATACACGTTTGCCAGTGCTTCGTCGTCTTCAACCAGTAGAATTTTCTTTTTTGGTTCCATATACCCTGTATTTTACACTCCCCTTGAGATAAGCACAAGCGCGCTCGCTGAAACAATGACTAAAACGCGCTGAGAGCTGCTTCAAGTTGTGGATCACGATTGGCATTAATATCGTCTGGCGTCCGCTCTACTGCGGTGTCTGGAGTGATTCCCTTGGCAGAAATATTCACCCCTGCTGGTGTGTACCACTTAGCAACCGTTACTTTGAGCATTGCGCCATCGGCAACATCAAGCAGTTTCTGCACGCTCCCCTTCCCAAAGGTTGTTTCACCGAATAGTCGAGCGACCTTGTGATCGTGCAGTGCCCCAGCCACAATTTCGCTGGCACTGGCACTACTCTTATTCACAAGCACCACCGTCGGTACGCCAGCGAGTAGTGGGCTTCCTGTCGACTTAAGCTCATCGACAACCTGAGTGCCCTTCTTTTCTGTGACCACAAGCTGACTATCCAGCCATATACCGGCAACCGCCTGCGCGGCAGTAACGTAGCCCCCGCCATTACCCCGAAGGTCTACCACGACACCTTTTACACCTTGATTCTTAAAGCTCTGCGCTACCGTGCGTGCCAATCGGCCAGTTTCATTATCAAATCGAGTAATCGTCATGACGCCAATGCCATTTTTTACCTCGCTGTAGACGCTTGGGTTGGAGACGGTTTCGCGAGTGACAGAAACATCACGTTCTACACCGTCGCGTACTATCGATAGCTTCACAGAAGTACCAGCCTCGCCTCGAATCGTGTCGACAACATCGTTTAAGGCTTTGCCCTCAGTAGATTGGCCATTCACCTTCACAATACCATCGTTCACCATCAGACCGGCTTTCTCACCCGGGTTATCTTTCAATATCCGAACGATGGTTGGTACGTTGCTACGCATGCCAATTTCCACACCTATACCCCCACCGATCGTCCCCGTGAGGCTATTGTCAAACTGAGCCGCCTCTTTAGCGTTCATATACACCGTGTATTGGTCGCCCAGAGCCTCAACCAAGCCTTTATTGGCACCTTCAATAAGTTTCTGCTTATCTATAGTGCCGTCAAAGTTAGACACTACTTCTTGGTAGGTTTGCTGAACAGAGCTAAGGTTGAGATCTTCACGGCCAAGCAGACTATTCACCCCACTCGTGACGAGCGAGCCGTTGGCATTGAGTACACCAAGTGCGTAGCCAAGCCCCGCAACGAATAGAAGGCCCACAACCCACACCCACGTTGGTACTGATTTTTTAACAGCGCGCTGTCGAATTGGCGCAGGTGTAGTGAACTGAGGTTCGGTCACGGTATTCTACTCTCTTTGTCTTGCTTCGTATTGCTTCTATTATAGCGCAGCTCGCACACTGGAGCGTAAGCAGAATTCACAACAGACTAGAAGTAGATGTAATAATCGTAGGCATTTGGTGAGACGTTATACATTTCGCTGTAGTGTCCCCAGCCAGAACCGCCAGCGTTGAAGTAGTTGTACTGACTAATATTGATCGTACCATTGCCATTAACACTATCTACCCACACGACATGGCCATACTGACCAGCCATAAGGACACCAACTGATCCAGCACGTGGCGTCGAACTTACCGGAATACCAGCAGCACGAGCATTACCAGGCCATTGGTTCGCGTTTCCACGACCACCCCAGTACGGCATGTAGCCATTCTTCTGGTAGACTTTCCAAGCGGTGTAACTGACACATTGGCGAGAGTACATTCCCCATGGGTCGACAATCGGCGCGTAATAGTTAGAGTTTGCAAGGTTTGCAGGATAGCCACCCTTGTTTGGGTCACCAGCAACTGCATTAACACCTCCGCCGGCTGCACGAAGCGCGCGCTCGATAGCAGCTTGCTGCTCGCGCTGCAAACGATCTTTTTCGCTGTTAGATTGCGCGGATAAGTTTCGGTAGGCAGCCTCGTCGCCACGAGTTGAGTTTAGAAGGTTTTGTTGCTCAGCTTCTTTGGCAGCAAGCTGGTTGCGTTGTGATTCTTGGTCACGCAGTACAGCTTCAACTTCGACTTTTTGCTTTTCAAGTTCGGCTTTGATTTTCTTGATTTCGCTAATCGTACTCGTCAGTTGATCACGAGTAATCGAGCGGTATTCCTGCTTATTGATGTAATCACCAATCCCCTTACTACTCGCGAGCATTTCAATCGGCGTAACCGTGTCATTTACATATAGGTCTGCAACGATGACGCCAAGTGCGTCTTTGTTCTTGGCAATTTTTTCTTCGTTTGCCTTAATGCTTGCAGTCAACCCATTAAACTTTTCAGTGCTAATGTCGACTTGTGCTTGAATCGTCGCCTTTTCGTTGTTCAAACGGCTGACTTCGCGCTGCAGGCTGTCAGCCTCACCCGCTAGACGAGATGCTTCTGCGTCATATCGGCCAATATCTTGCTCGAGAGCACGAATACGCGCTTCATAGTTCTCGGCATTGGCACGAGCAGCATATTGGATTGGAATGGCAAGTGCCATGACGATGACGGCTACAGGAATAATGA
>JBIIRX010000011.1:0-16394 GCA_044341315.1 Saccharimonadales bacterium (SeqCode) | reverse complement strand
GGTGTGGTGGTACGCAGTTTCATAGCTGTATTCACTTTAGCATAAGCAGTATAGTGCGTCAAGGGTCTTCGTGGGCAGAAACATGTCTACCCTTCTACTTAATTTTCAGGTAACGACGCGTCGCGAGCATTGAAGAAATAACCCCGATAATTGCACCGATAATGATCATCGCCAGCAGCACGAGCCCGACGTATGAAACCAGAAAGTCGATGGTTGGCTGAATGCTGATATCGTTGGCTGCTAAGGTTGGCTGTACTGCATATAATATACCGTATCCAATGAGCGTCGCAATGAGGGCGGCGATAAAGCCATAGAACATTGCTTCAACCAGGAATGGACCGCGGATGAAGGCCCGCTCAGCACCAATTAGTTTCATCATCTGAATTTCATCACGGCGGTTGAAAATGGCCATACGAATTGTATTGAAAATGATAAGCATAGAAATAAAGACGAAGATTCCACCAATCACCAGCCCGAGGGTTTGGGCAAACTGCACTGCTCCGGCGATCGTATCAATGGCAGCACGTCGCTCACCAGAGAAAGACGCTGGACGGCTCGAGTTTTGCAGTACCAACTGACTATTCCCAACGTACTCAGTCAATTGCTTGGTGTCGTTAATATCAACTGTCGCAACTGAAACTGTCCACGGTAGCTGGCTGTTCATCTCTTTGATAGCTTCGAGGTATTCGGCATCCGAGCTGTTATCTTGGGCGATTTGTTGACGGGCTTGGTCAGGGCTTTGAACGGTAACATTCGTTACAGATGACAATTGGCGCAGTTCGCTGGCGATTTGGTCGACCGTGTCTTTGTTGGTATCGGTCCGTAGGTAAATTGACATCTGGACGTTGCTACTAATAGCACTACTGGTATCAACCAGGACGTTACGGGCGACGACGCTCACAAAAATAATCAGCAATGTAAGTGTCATCACCGCCGTAGCCGCAACAGTGAGCCAGGCGTTACGGGTAAAGTTATTCACGCCGTAGCGGCACATGCGCAGGAAGGTAATCCACTGCCTGCGGTGGCGCTTTTGTTGTTTAGCAGCTTTGGCGGTTTGCTTATTCTTACTCATATTATTGACGATAGCTCCCCTCGGCCTGATCGGAAGTAATCTTACCACCTTCAATCGTAATAACGCGGCGCTTCAGCTTATTGACAATTTCAGCGTTATGAGTGGTAAGAAGCACTGTCGTGCCGTACTTGTTAATTTTTTCAAGCAACCGAACAATTTCCCAGGTATTTTTTGGGTCGAGGTTACCAGTCGGCTCATCGGCAATAAGAATTTTCGGCTGGCGCACAATGGCGCGGGCTATCGCCACACGTTGACGTTCCCCACCTGATAACTGGCTTGGGAATTGTTTTTCTTTACCCGTGAGACCAACAAGGTCGATCACTTTAGGCACGGTGTTCTTGATTTCACGGCTGGTCATGCCGGCAATTTCGAGGGCAAAGGCAATATTTTCAAACACGGTTCGCTGAGGAAGGAGCTTAAAGTCTTGGAAGACAACGCCAATTTTTCGGCGTAGCATTGGGATTTGTGAGTCTTTCAGCGTGTCGTAGTCGATACCACCAACGACGATTTTACCACTGGTTGGTTTTTCCTCACGGGTAAGCAGTTTTAAGAGTGTTGACTTCCCTGCCCCTGACGAACCAACGATAATGACAAACTCACGCGGCTCCACAAACAAGCTCAAGCGGCTAACCGCGGGAGCGTTATCTTTACCGTATGTTTTTGTTACCCTGTCTAGAAGAATCATTACTGAATATAGTATAGCATGATCGGTTTGAGAAAAAGAGGGTACGAACTACTTAGACGACATACTCTTACAAAACCTTATGGTGCTTTTCCGAGCGAGCGAGTACCGGGTTGGTACTCGCTCGCTCGAAGGAAGTCAGCCCACCACCGGAAGAGGGGCGGTCTCCGGTCGACCCAGCGAAATGAACACCGCGCGAACCTTGTCGACGTACATGCCATGCCGGTTCAGCAAGTTTGCCGTCGGGTCATGCTGTGCGATCAGCGCCATCAGCAGGTGTTCCATACTGATGATCGATTTTCGTGAACCAGAACTGTAGCGGGAATGATCCGCCAGCCCGAGCGCCGAGTACAGGATTTCCGAAATCCGACGGCACTCACCTTCCGGTAACTGCTTGAGGGCTTCGAGATCGACGCTGTGTGTGCGCAGCACCTGTCCGACGTTGCTGTTCGGGTCGACACTTTCCACGAGCGCCTCCAGCAGGTGCGCAGAGGGCGCCGTCTCGACCTTCTCGGTATGCGCCTTCTGCAGCGCGATGGCCACGGCGCGCCGTGCGCCGGAGGTCATGTCGTAGTTGATGGTACCGGTTTGCAAAGATTCGGTCATGGCGTACCCTTCACTCGATAGGTCTGAATCTTCCCCAAGACACATCAGTGCCTTGTATGAATATATAGCAGTGTAAAAGTACAAATTATTAATATAATTATAGCATAATTAGTGATAAAATTCAATACTTCTATTGGGGCGCTTCGAGGTACGCTTCCATAAACGGCGTCAGGTCGCCATCAAGCACGCCCTGAGCATTGTTCGTTTCGTACTTTGTCCGTGTATCCTTTACGAGCGTGTACGGGTGCAGTACATAGTTACGAATTTGGCTGCCCCAGTTGGCTGACTCGCCTGCTTGGAGTTCGGAAATTGAGGCGGCATGCTGTTCGAGTTGCATTTGGGCAAGTTTTGAGCGCAAAATTTTTAAAGCTGTTTCTTTATTCTGCAGCTGCGAACGTTCGTTTTGAATTGAGACAACTATACCGGTTGGTATGTGCGTAATACGTACAGCGGAATCGGTGGTATTCACAGATTGTCCGCCATGCCCACCAGCCCGAAAGACATCGATCTTGAGGTCTTTGTCATCAAGCGCTACCTCATTAGGCGCGTCAATCTGTGGCAACACTTCCACTAACGCGAAACTTGTCTGACGTAGATTATCACTATTAAATGGGCTGAGGCGCACTAAACGGTGTACCCCATGCTCCGATTTCAACTTCCCATACGCAAATGGGCCGACGACTTCAATGACCACCGATTTAATACCGGCCTCCTCGCCAGCTGAGCGTGCGACAACACTTGTCGACATTTCCGAACGTTCCGCCCAACGGAGATACATTCGCTCGAGGATTTCAGTCCAATCTTGGGCATCAGTGCCTCCTACTCCCGCGCTTAAACGCAGAATGGCATTATGGTCATCAAACTCACCATCAAACAAAAGGTCTTTTCGGAGGGTTTCATATTCGGTTTCAAAAGCAAGAATTTGGGCTTCAAACTCGCCGAGGAGCTCATCATCGCCCAGCTCCATCAGTTCTTGCATGTCGTCAGCCTGGGCTTTCAACGTGAGCCATGGGTCGACCATGCGTTTGGTCGCAGCGAGTTGCTTGCTTAAATCCTGGGCGTGCTGCGGGTTGTGCCAAATTTCCGAGGTGGCGAGCTGAGCCTCGAGCTCATCAATAGAGCTTTGCCGATCCTGGATATTCAGGCGTGTTAATGCTGCGTCGATTTGAACGCGGAGATCGTTGAGTCGTTTCAGCAGGGGCTGCATATACTACTAGTATAGCGTACTTTAGAGCGCTTTGACGGCAGCAATAAACTGTTCGCCCCGATCAACATAGTTTTTAAATAGTCCAAAACTCGCAGCTGAAGGACTGAGTAGCACCACACTTCCTGGTTCCGCTATTTCGGCAGCACGGCGTGTGAATCGTTCGGCGGTAGCGTCTTCAATGTGTTCATACTCCGAGAAGCCTGCTGTATCAAGCGCCTCAGCTATACGCGGGGCTTCATCACCTATAAGAAGTGCTTTTGTCGGTTGTGATTGCTGCGTGAGTTCATGGGCTAATTCGCTAAAATCAGATCCCTTATACGAGCCTCCAAGAATAATGACTTTTGGCCTATCTGCAAAGGCATGGAGCGCAGCGATAGCCGAACCTGGGGTGGTAGCAATGCTATCGTCGTAGTATGCAACATCATTCACTGTTGCAACATAAGCGAGGCGATGCGGTAAACCTTTAAATGAAGTAAGTCCAGTAGTAATCGCGGCTTTGTCTTGAGTAATCTGCCATGCTGCGGCAATTGCAGCCAGCGCATTTTGAACGTTGTGTGCGCCTGGTAATGTGAGGGCGTTCACCGGAGCGACGACGGTTTCACCATACGCAAACTGTGTATCGTTGTCGGTAAGATGGGCAGACGCAGTGCCAGGCACCGGAATAGCTACGGCTGATGATGCCTCAGCGATAGAACGGGCGTACTGATTTTCGGCCGTATAGATAACCACGTCGTTTTGGGTTTGCCAGCGAGCAATGTTGGCTTTCGCCCCTACATACTCTTCCATACTTCGATGCACATCTAAATGCTCTTGCTCAATCATCAACACAACTGCAATATGGGGCGAGGCCTCTACATCCCATAGCTGAAAACTCGACAGCTCATAGACAACAATATCATTTGGCTGAATACGTTCCAGAACGTCCAATGCCGGTATTCCAATATTCCCTACCAACCACACCTTTTTCCCGGCCGCTTCAAGCATCGCGGCTATCAGGCTTGAAGTTGTCCCCTTGCCTTTTGTGCCAGTCACGCCGATGATAGGCGCAGGACAGCGCGCAAAGAACTCGTTGGTTGCCGACCAGACTTTGCCGTTTGTATGTATTTTGTACGGAGCTAACCCGGCCGTCCGAATCACCATATCAAAATCATCAAGCTGGCTAAATACGTTTGTACCTGAGCGAACCGACGCACCTTCCGGTAGGTTCGGTATCGCTTCGGGAGCACGCTCATCAACAATCGTCAGCTCATTGCTCGGGTCTTTCGCCCAATACACATAATTTGATTGTCCTTCAACCCCGTACCCTGCAATTGCAATCTTCATAGTGTTATTTTAGCGCTTTTTTAAGACTGATGCGATAATTGCGTCGAGCGCTTCAACTTCAGCCTTTGTTGTTTTACCGATCACCCCAATTCCCCATGAGCCCTCAGTGGTAAACTCGTTCACCATTGTTTTTATAGCAGCTCGGGTGACCGCTTTAATATCATCAGGACTTTTATCCATCGGATCAATCGTATCGGTATCAAAATAGTAGCCAGCATACCAGTTATTTACCGCCCGGACTGTTTGGCCACGCATTTGGTGTGAGCCGAGGGCATACTGTTTTGCCTCGTCTAATTCCTTAGCGGAAATATCGCCCGCAGCAACTTTTTGAATTTGCTCAACAATGAGTTGCATCATTTCCTTGGCATTCTGAGGTCGGATTTGGGCAGAAAATTCCCAACTCGATACCCCATCAACCTCAACATCGGTTGATGAGCTCATACCATAACAAATACCTCGCTTTCGGGCTTCACCGAGAATACGAGAGTGGAAGGTTCCTGATAACATGTGATTCACCGCACCCATTGTCACCTGCTCTTTTTCGGTTAGTTTTCGGTTAAGTGTAATGTGCAAGGCGAAGATAATACTTGGAAGATCTTTACGATACACAAATATAGGTTCGGTTGAATGAAAGGCAACCGTTGGAACAGGGAGTCGCTCACCTACCGGTAATTTCCATCCTTCAAGCGCAGCAATAATTTCACTACGGTGCTTTTTCAAATCTCCGGCAAATGAGAACCGCATATTGCGAAGTGTATGGGTTGCTTTGTGGTGTGACTCAATATCACCTAAGGATACATTTGGAACGGTTGCAAGTTGGTCAGCGTCAAGAAGGAATGGATCACCCATCGCTTGGTGGAGCATCTGCCACAACACTCGCCCATGTCGGTTTGCATAGCCTGTCATTTCTTCGGTCACATTCCCCTTCTCGGCAGTGAGAAGTTTTTGAGTAAATGACGGCTCTGTGATTGCCTGGCGCTGCAAATCAAGGATACGATCCCACTCGAGTTCGGCGCAATCGCCGTAGTAACTCATGTTATATTGCCAGGTGGTCGCGTTATGGTACGCACCATTCTTGGTGAATTCTTGGCTAAATGCTTCAGCGGTTGGGTATTTTTTCGTCGAACCAAACACCATATGTTCGAGAATATGCGCAGTTTGTTGCACCTTCAAGCTCGGAGCATAATAATTTCCGGCCCGAAAATGCACATCATACGCTACGACTGTTGCATCAGGAATATCAATCAATAGGCCCTTGGCACCGTTTTTCAAAACGATTTCTTCAACGGTGTGCTTGAGTGGCATAGCTTAGGCTTTCTCCATTCCTGCTGAAGGTGTAAAAAGTTTTTCAATCCGCTCGTTTAGTGCAACTAGCTCTTCTTTATCACCGCTACTCACCGAAGCCAACACCCACACATTTGCATCAATGAATTCTTGGGCGGCTTTCATAATTTTTTCACGGGTGACCTTACGGATCATATCTGGAACTTTATCATAGTCTTTAATGTAATCATCGGCAAAATAGCGGTTTGTATAAAAACTACTGATTTGTGAGACCGTTTGCGCGCCCATTTGGTACCGGCCGAGCCCGAATGATTTTGCTGATTCGATTTCGGCGTCGGTGAGTTTGCCATCAAGCACGGCTTTTATTTCTTTGGCGATAATATCGAACAGCGCCGGCGCTGTCTCATGATTTACCTGGCCGGAAATATCCCAAGCACTATCATAGAAGCTTGAGCCGCTGTAAGCCCCTACAAAATACGCTACGCCTTTTGAGCGAGCCTTGCCATAAATACGCGAGGTGGCTGTACCCGTAAGGATATGGTTCAATGCATTCATCGCGTCTAGCTCTTCATCGTCGAGCACACGCGGGACGCTCATTGTCCAGCCAAACGTCAGGTTTGAAGCATCTTTACGGCGAATCAGGCCAAGGTTTCCTTTATGAATTTCGTCGCGCGGAATAGCCAGCCGCTCACCCCTTGGAAGCTCAAAACTCTCAAGTTGACGGATAATATCAGCTTTTCGGCCACGGAGCTTGCCGGCAATCACAAAGCGCATGTTACTGGTAGTATGTGTACGTTTATGGTGCTCTCGAATATCGCTAAGCGTCACGTTCCCAATCGTTGCCAATGCTTGTCGATAGGTTAAGACATCTTCACCGAGCAATTGCTGCACCCGTGGCCATAAAATACGGTGATGATCATTTAAGTACCCCGTGAGCTCGCTTCGCACATTTCCCTTTTCCGCTTCAAGTTCTTTTTCATTAAAACGAGGTTGGCAAATACTCAGCTGCTGGAGCTCTAAAATGCGGTCCCATTCAAAATCGGCGCAATCGGCTTCGTACACCATCGCGAAATCAGAGGTGTACGCATTGTGATACGCCCCGTTTTTAGTGAACTCTGCTTCAAACGCTGCCTCACTGCGGTAGCGCGCATTGGCACCGAAGGCCATATGCTCCATAATATGCGCCACTTGTTCGATATCTTTGTCTTTTGCATACCGGTTACCAGCCCTGAAGTGAAACTGCATACTCATGACGGTTGCGCCCGGTACGTTAATGAGGAGCCCGCGGGCACCGTTTTTTAGTTTCACTTCTTCAATGGTATGGTTCATGGTGTTTGATCTTTTTATGGGTTAATGGAAATATGACAGCAGATGTACTTAGCGTCGACCGGTTTTGCGGTTTTGACGCTGGCTCTTTTTCTTTTTACGCGCAACGTTCTTCTTAGCAGAAGCGTCGGCTGTCTTTTCACCCTTTTTCACCTTGAAATCATCGTCACGGCTGGCAGCAGCGTTAAGGATGTCGTTTACACCTTTGTCGGTAGCGCCTTCTGCAAGGCGGGTCAATTCAGTATCGTACTCTTCTTCACTGCGGACCACTGCATCGCGTGGGGTGACGTGCATAATCGCTCGAAGCACTTCGTCACGGAGGGTTTGCTGAAGGCTATCGAACAACTTCTGTGATTCACTGCGGTATTCAACGAGCGGGTCGCGCTGTCCGACACTGCGCCAGTGAATACCTTCGCGAAGGTGCTGCATATTCTCAAGGTGTTGCATCCAGAGGGTGTCGAGGACCTGGAGGTATACTTCACGTTCCACTTTACGCATCACGTCACTTTCTAACTCAGTTTCCTTGCTAGCATAGGCCTTCTTCACTTCCTTCATAGCCAAATCGAAGCGTTTCTTGTCGTGCTTTTCAGCACCAATAGCTTTGATTTTCTTGTCGGTGAGTGGGAAAATTTCTTCGAATTGTTCAGCAAAGTGCTTGTTGTTCTTCGCAGGAACAACGACGAGCTCACGTACCTTCACTTCAATCAAACGATCAATTTCACCACGAATATCTTCGCCTTCGAGGATTTTGCGACGAATCGAATAAACAACGCGGCGGTGTCGGTTAATAACGTTGTCGTACTGGACGACGTTTTTACGATTATCGAAATTGTACCCCTCTACGCGCTTTTGGGCAGCTTCAAGGGTTTTTGATACCATACGGTGTTGAATTGGGGTATCGTCAGTTACGCCAATGCGTCCCATAAGGCCTGCAATACGCTCACCCTGGAAAATACGCATCAAGTCGTCTTCAGTTGAGACGTAGAACTGAGTGACACCAGGGTCTCCCTGTCGTCCACCACGTCCACGCAACTGGTTGTCTACGCGGCGCGACTCGTGACGTTCGGATCCAATCACCACCAACCCACCAAGCTCTGCAACACCTTCACCAAGCTTAATGTCAGTACCACGACCGGCAATGTTGGTTGCGAGGGTAATCGCACCCTTTTCACCTGCTTTTTCGATAATGGCGGCTTCACGTTCGTTGTTTTTCGCGTTCAGAATTTCATAGGGAATTTTTTCTTTATCAAGGTAGGCTGCAATCAGCTCGTTTTTCGCGATTGAAGCAGAGCCAACCAATACTGGACGACCCTGTTCGTGATATTCTTTAATCGCCTCGGCAATGGCCTTAATTTTAGCCTTTTCGCTACGGAAAATGAGATCTTCTTTGTCATCACGAGCCACTGGCTTGTTTGGTGGAACCTGGACAACGTCAAGCTTGTAAATTTGCTGGAATTCTTCAGCCTCAGTAAAGGCAGTACCGGTCATACCAGAAAGTTTTTTGTACAAACGGAAGTAATTCTGGAACGATACCGTCGCAAGTGTCATGCTTTCTTGAAGAATTGGCACCTTTTCTTTTGCTTCAATAGCTTGGTGTAAGCCTTCATTGTAGCGACGACCCTGCATAAGACGGCCGGTAAATTCGTCGACAATCACCACTTCACCATCCTTGGTAACTACGTAATCTTTATCGCGCTTAAAGAGCGTTTGAGCACGCAGCGCTTGATCGAGGTGATAGACAGACCGAACATACTCTGGGCTGTATAAGTTTTTTACTCCGAGAAGCTTTTGAACTTTATCAACGCCGTCGTCAGTCAGGGCGACCATTTTACGCTTTTCGTCGAGCACATAATCGTCTGGAACGAGCCGAGCAGCAACGCGAGCAAACTGCTCGTAGTTTTCAGGGTTCTCACTAGCTGGAGCGGAGATAATAAGCGGCGTACGAGCTTCGTCGATGAGGATAGAGTCAACCTCGTCAACAATCGCATAGTGCAGGTCGCGTTGGCGGAGCAGCTCAACTTCGTTCACCATGTTGTCACGAAGATAGTCGAACCCAAACTCATTGTTTGTACCGTAAGTAATATCGGCGGCGTAGGCTTCTTTACGAGTGGCCGGACGCAGCTTCTTCATACGTGGGTCTGTGTGACTTTCGTTGTCAAAGGTTGGATCAAATAAGAATGAGGCGTCGTTGATAATGACACCAACACTCATGCCAAGGAAGTGATACAATTCACCCATCCAACCGGCGTCACGTTGCGCCAAGTAGTCGTTCACAGTCACAACATGCACACCCTTACCTTCGAGGGCATTCAAATAGGCCGAGAGGGTTGCCATAAGCGTTTTACCCTCACCCGTTTTGAGCTCGGCAATATTACCTTCGTGGAGCACCATACCTCCAATTAGTTGTACGTCGTAGTGACGCATTTTCAGTACACGGTCACTGGCTTCACGAACCAAGGCGAAGGCATCAGGGAGGAGTGAATCAAGCGTCGTACCCTTCTTGGCAAGTCGCTTCTTCAGTGCATCAGTCTGCTTTTTTAGTTCTGGCTTAGAGAGTTTTTTATAGCGCTCTTCGAGTGCGTTAACGGCATCTACTTTCTTTTGTAACCTTCGAAGTATCTTTTTTTGCGGATCACCAAACACTTTTGTGAGTGCAGCTTGCCTACTAATAGCCATGAATTCTTGTCCCCTCGCCTTTCGGAAAATATCGGTACGTTTCTTTAGCTATAAGTATACAATTTTCGGGGGTCAATCACAAGCGCAGTATGTCTGTTTTAGGCATACATTGACTTAATATCGCTAACGTGATATAATAATAGTAATAGCCGCAGTACGTGGCAATTATTACCTCGAGGGTCTCCTCGGGGTATTTTTTATGGAGTATGTGTGGACTACCGAACAATGCAATCTTCAACCCGCTCTCATCGACGGCTTCGAGTATCTCTCTTTGCGGTACTTACGATTGCCCTACTCTTTGTAGTGGCCTTCATTGCTTACAGCACTACTAAAGCGCCGGCATCGGTGAATGCGGCGAGTACGCCACGGCAAGTGATTTATATTACACCACCGCAGCCATTCACCTACCCCGAGACTAAAACCACCCACAGTGACGCACCTGCACCGGCTCAACCCGCGCCAGTTGCCACACCAGTTGTACGCCAAGCGGCGCCGGCTCCAGTTCCTGTTGCTCGAACTGATCGCGTGGTGATTACCGCTATTGGCCTTAATTCGCCGATTGTCTCTGTGGGAAAAACTTCCGACAACGCGATTGATGTGCACCCTTCTTTGGTTGGATGGTACGATCGTAGCGCTACCTTTGGCGCACCGGGCGCCGCTTTTTTGGATGGGCACAATCCCGGGGTGTTCAGAAACCTCCACGCACTTGGCATCGGTGCACCCATTACCGTAGAGCGCGCCAGCGGTGAAACGCTACAATACACCGTTGTCTATACTGAGACCGTTCCACTCGAAGGAATTGATATGCGAAAGGCACTGCGTCCGTTCAACGGCGCTTCAGAAGGCCTTAACCTAATGACCTGCGTCGGAACCTACAACCCACGCACTGGAACCACTGACCAGCGATTTATTGCGTACGCTGTCCGCTCGTAATTAGTGCAAACGAGCCGTTTTGCGCTGTTGTAAAACGTCTTTATATTTACGAAGTTGCGCGATGAGCTTGGCTTCTACAATATCAACAGCAGCCATCATATTCAGCGTTGAATCTTTAGCTATAATCGTTTTATCGGGAACGTGAAGAATAATTTCGGCTTCGTACTTATTGCCGTGATCACGGTTTACTTCCCGAAGTTTCACATCGGCCCTAATAGATTTACGAGCGTGCGACGGGATGTATTTGTCGAGCTTTCCAACCTTTTGCATAACGTAGCGCTGCGTGCGTTGGGTAACGTTATATTTGATTCCTGTGATGTCGATTGATGCAATCATATCTTCCCTCCTTGGTTGGTTGGTTGATACTCTTAGTATACCACGCTCACGCTTACAAAAGCTGCATTGGGCCACTCGAACGGCTGGCGTTGTCATCACCGTCCCAGTACCAGCCGGTGGTCGAGCCGTCGGCGTATTGCATGGCCTGTGCACCATTCGTAATAAACACGCCATCCCAGAACACATTATTGGCATTCGCATTCGAACCACCGTTGTATAGCCGAATCTCAACCCCAGTACTGCCCGTTGGAACGGTGAATGTCGCGGTTTGGGTCGCCACCGCGTTGGCGGTATTGGGCATTCCAGACGACGCAGCGACTTGACTCACTGTCGCGCCATTCCACGCATATACCCGTATTTGCCGCGCCCGGCTATCTAAGCTGCCCGCCATCGTTGTCGCGCCAAGTCGTGACGTTGCAGTAATCGTAAATGTTTCGCCCGGTGTAAGCCCGTTAAGCGTTGTTTGATTACCAAAACGCGCAAAACTATCTGCCGATGCGGTGCTCGCGGTCAATTGCAGCGACGTTGTTCCCGAGGAAGCCCACGCAGTGCTTGAGGTAGCGCTTGAGCCATTGAAACTCCAGTTCGATAGGTTTGTTTCAAAGCTCGGATTCGTCACGTAGTTCGTACCGCAGCGGCCTTTCACTGGAGCAATCGCCTTGTTTGATGATGCATAGGAAAGGTTCAAAGACACATTCAGCGCTGATACGCAGTAATTTTGCTGATCACTCGAAACGATGTATGTATAGGTTGTAGCGCTATCCGAGACGAGCCCAGTGACGGTTGCGAAATCACCGCTTGCAGCATAGGTATTACCCGATAATAAGAACTGGGCCGATAGTTTTGAGCTTGCCTGTCGAACATTCGTCTGAAGAGCAGCTTCACGTGTTCGATTTTGAATGCCGGTATAGCCCACTATCGTTATTGCCGCCAGAATCGCAATCACTACAATGACAATGAGTAGTTCGACAATTGTAAATCCGCGACTGAAAGTTTTTGCCACCATATGTGCTTCGAGTATAGCACAATCCTGGTTACGCTTGCATCACCGCAATCATCGCAAACCGGCCATCTGTGGGTTTGTTGCCTTTGAGGAATTCACTGTGTGAATAGTAGTTCGGATCAGTTGCGGTATCGGCTGGGTTGTCGGTAATGTTGTCTGGGGTGATGCCGGCGGTTTCGAGCTGCTCAAGCACCGCCTCTTTCATACCCTGGCCATTGAGTTTGAAGATAGGATATACTTCTTTATTCGGCGCAGGGCCAAGCCATACTTTTATCCGTTCCGGGTTACTGCCATACCGTTCTACTAAATATTCGACCGACTTTTTGCCACCTTGTACTTCAAGACTATGGCGACCAAGGTGTGAGAGCATAAGCACACCGTGCTCTTCGTCAAAAAACGTTGTCGCAACGCAATCTGCAATCGGTAGAAACAGTGCATGCCCAGGAGTAGTCGTTACAAGTGCGTCAGCACGTGGTGCGTCTCCAGTCATACCGACTCCTTTTGCAGATGCATCAATTGAGCGATATTCGAGAAATGTTTCATCTCCCTCGAAATATGATATATGCACACGTGAGGCATCTTCAATGTTCAGTCCTAAACGCTCAAACAATGCCAGGCGGTTACGAATGACAGTCTCATCGCTCGCATCTTCGGGATTATACTGCGAACCATCCGCGACGGTTGAGGTGAATACCTGCACTTTCATTGACTATAGGGTCTCGCGGCCACCAAGATACGGACGAAGCACCTTAGGAACACGAAGCAACCCGTCTTCCGTTTGGTTGTGCTCAATCACCGCTACTAGTGAACGTGCCAACGATACGGCCGTGCCATTCAGTGTATGAACAGTTTCTACAGAACCATCGCTTCGTCGAACGCGAATATTGAGGTTGCGGGCTTGGAAGTCGGTACAGTTTGAACAACTAGTGAGTTCACGGTACTTCTCGTCTACGGGTGACCAGTACTCGAGGTCATATTTTTTCGAAGCGGGCGCCCCAAGG
This sequence comes from Saccharimonadales bacterium (SeqCode), assembly GCA_044341315.1. Lineage (GTDB taxonomy): Bacteria > Patescibacteriota > Saccharimonadia > Saccharimonadales > Saccharimonadaceae > Microsaccharimonas. Next base: position 2,945 of record JBIIRX010000011.1, on the reverse strand, counting down.
TCTCCGGCCGCAATAGTAATCACATGGTACGGAATACCCAATGATTGCCACAGCTCTTCTTCAAATCTTAAAAGTTTATCGTGTATTTCCGCGCTTTGCTCCGGCAGTGTAAAGGCGTACATTTCCAGTTTATTAAATTGGTGCACGCGGAACAGCCCGCGAGTATGCTTGCCGTACGTTCCAGCTTCTTTACGGTATGAAGGGCTGAGCCCGGCGTAGAGTAATGGCAGCTGCGCCTCATCAAGAATTTCGTCTGCATGATAGCCTGTTAATGGCATTTCGGCAGTAGCAATGAGCGATAGGTCTTCCCCTTCAATGTAATATTCATCATTTTGATCGCTGGTACGAGGTGCAAAGCCGGTGCCAGTAGCGGTACGGCTGTTTACCATGTGCGGCACTGTCATGAAAGTAAAATTTTTGCTGAGCAGAAATTGCAACGCGTACTGCGTAATAGCATTCTCTAGCAGTGCGAGGTCACCCTTAAGGTAATAAAACTTCGCGCCCGCCACTTTCGCACCGCGCTCAAAATCAACCCAATCTCGGCTCACGGCATACTCAAGATGGTCGACCGCGCCAGTAGTCTTTTCGCCCCAGATCTTTAGTTCAACACTATCCTCTTCCCCGCCGAGCGGCACGTCCGGCTGCATCATGTTTGGTAGCTGTGAGAAAGCGCTCGAAAACATCTCTTCGGCTTCGCGAAGGTTCGCTTCAACACCAGCAAGTGTTTCTTTGAGCGCCTTCCCCTCTTCAATGAGCTCGGGGCTCGGTTTACCACCCTTCATTTGGCTAGCAATTGCATTACGACGCTCTCGAAGCTCATCGGCCTTTTGGAGCAACTCGCGGCGGGCATCATCCAGTGCCATTATTTCAGCCACGTTAACGTTTTTGTAGCCCTTTTCTTCAGCATTACGCTGAACAAGATCTGGGTGTTGGCGGACGAGTCGAATATCTAACATACTAGAGGTATTGTACCATAAAATACATCCGTCACGAGCTGTCTTTATTCGGTACGAAGTGCCTCAATAGGATCAAGCTTAGCCGCCTTACGCGCCGGGAACCAGCCGGCGAGCATTGCGACAATCATCAGCACCACCACCATGCCAATAATAGCCAGCGGTTGGAAGATAAGTAGCGAGGTACCGTCTCCGAGTTCCAGAACACTCGTAATCCATGGGTTAAGGGCGGTCCCCAGTGCTACCGCAACAATTGCGCCAATCACACCACCGAGAAACCCTATCCAGGCAGCTTCGAACTGGAAAAGTCGGCTGACGGCACGTCCGCGCATACCGAGCGCTTTCATGAGGCCAATCTCACGGGTTCGTTCAAGCACACTAATATACTGGGTGTTAATGATACCGAAGATACTGGCAATGAGGGCAATAATTCCAAAACCGAGCACAATACCTTGCAGTGTATTGACCACCGTGAAGATAAGCCCTTGGAGGTCTTTAGCTGTCTGGGCATAGTAGCCATCTTTGCCGAGCGCTTCCTTCACTTTTTGCGGATCTGAACCGCTTTTTGCCAGTGCCGTCACACCTACATATTTCTGGTAGTTTGCAGTGCCGCTGGTGGTATATTCACTAATTACCCGTGCAGCCGCTGGTGGTATTTGGATAGCATTTGTACCCGATAAGGCGGCAGCCGACTGTTTTGAAATGGCACGAATCGTATAGGTAAATGTTTGTGTTTGGGGTTTAACAAGTGCCTCAACCGCTGCTTGCCCACCAGTTGCAAAGGCAGCGGTAAGTTGCTCAGGACTTGGCGTAACGGTTGCCTGGGCTGCAGTAATGACGATTTTTGACCCCAGCAATGCTTGGGCGTCTTTTATCACCCCGGCATTCACTAATGTATCGACAAATGATTCAGGAACCACCGCCTCAGAATCACCAATCTGTTCATTTTGTGGAGGTAACGAGCCGTAGGCAGATTCACTCAAAACGCTCGCGTTATACGTGCTAACATCAGCGGTAAATTTCTTATCACTGGTGCCAAACGTAAAGTACTGTACTGACGGATTATAGGTGGGAACCACCGCTTCAATATCGGTACGGGCCGCCAAGGCGTCGACGTCTTGTTGGGTGAGCTGTTTAATCGTTGCGCCAGTTGGGGTCTGCCCAGCATCTGGATCATATTCGCGAATAGCTGCTTGTTGCGCGCCACCCTCAAAAAGCGTTTTATCTTTTACGATAAAGAGCGCCCGTGGGTTTACATTAGAGTTAATAAGGTCACTCGCATACTGGCGAGCACCCTCACCGGCAGCGAGCGATACGGTAATCGTAAAAGCACCCACGGCAATAGCCAGACTGGTAAGAATCGTACGCGTCTTTGAGTTACGCAAACTGCGTGCGGCGCGGCGGGCTATATCAATCGTTCTCATTATTTCGCTCCCTTCTTTGTTAGTTTCGGAGCGCCGACCATATTTTCAATCTTGCCATCTTTAATAAAAATTTGGATGTCGCATTTATTCGCAAGGTCAGTATCATGCGTAACAATAATGAGCGTACTCCCCTGCTTCTTGTTCAGACTAAACAGGAGGTCTTCCACTTTTTCACCAGTTGCTGAGTCGAGGTTTCCGGTAGGTTCGTCGGCAAAGATAATTCGTGGGTTGTTCACGATTGCTCGAGCAATCGCAAGGCGCTGCTTTTGCCCACCAGAAAGATTGCGGGCTTTTTGTTTAAGTTTCTCGGTCAGTTCCACCGTCTCAAGTGCCGCTTCAATGCGCTTCTTCCGGGTTCCAGCAGCTACTCGAGCAATTTCAAGCGGTAAGGCGACATTATCGTAGACGGTTTCATTGGCCTGTACGAAGAATGATTGAAATATAAAGCCGATTTTTTCTGAACGAAAGCTATCCACCGCCTTATTCTTTAGCTTAAGAATGTCGGTACCATCAATAATGACTTGGCCTTTTTCAGGACGATCGAGGCCGCTCATTGCGTGCATGAGCG
>JBIIRX010000051.1:0-6547 GCA_044341315.1 Saccharimonadales bacterium (SeqCode) | reverse complement strand
TGATGTCATTACTGTTCTTTGTCGGTACAATTGTGATGACCTACGTTGCGGCCAGCTACGCTTTTGGACGCCGTGGGGTAGGGCTGTTTGCGGCGTTATTGGTGACACTCTCGCCGTTTATGAACTGGTATGGCTCAGAAGCGCGGATGTATACGATGCTTGCGTTTATGGCTACATTGCACGCCTATCTTTTCTTGAAGCTGATGCGCGTCGGTGGATGGAAGAACTGGCTGGTCTGGACACTTGTCGCCATCGTTGGTGTGTACACTCACTACTTCTTTATCTTTGTACTGATAGCCGAATTCGTGGCGATGATCGTGACGAGAAAGCAGTTTGTAGGTCAGCGCCCAATCCGTACGATGATAATTGCTGGTGTCATCACAGCCGCTTCGCTTCTTCCATGGCTGCTCTACGTATATAGCTTGGGATTTGCCAGTAACACGCAGCCCGCACTGACTGAACCGTCAGCGGGTGATTTGTTTGACACCTATGCACAGTTTATCTTCGGGTTTCAGACCTCGGCAATTAACACGGTAATTATTTCGCTGTGGCCAATTGCTGTACTGCTTGGGTTCTTTGCGCTTCAACATAGCAAGAAGAGAATACCAGTGGAAACAACATTATTTGTAATTTTAGCAACACTTCCGGTGCTACTCGCGTTTATCATTAGTGTTACAATCCGACCATTTTATTTAAGCCGCTATTTGATTGTTGCGCTCCCGCCGCTGCTCATTTTTATTGCGTGGCTACTCACGCGGTATACACGGAAAGTAGCTGTAAGTATTGGCGTGGTATTAGTAGTGCTGATGAGCTTCTTATTTACAATCCAGGTGATGAGCCCGAACACACCAGTTAAAGAAGACTATCGGGAAGCAGTGCAGTACCTTGATACGAACGCTCAGGCTACAGACGTCGTAGTACTGTCGGCGCCATTTACCATTTACCCGGTTGAGTATTATTACCAGGGCCAGGCAAAACTAACGACGCAGCCAATTTGGGATCGTTTTTCTTCTGGATCAGTGCCGGCTTTTGATGAACAAAAAGTAGAAGAGGAGACCGAGCGTAACGTTGCACCGTATCGATATGCCTGGCTTGTGCTCAGTTACGATCAAGGCTATAACGAAAAGTTAAAAAAGTACTATGATGATCACTATCAAAAAATAAGTGAAGAGCGGTTCTCTCCTGGGCTGGTTGTGTACCAATATCAAATTCGTTATAACAAACCACTCACATTAAGCGGTGTGATCGACTAGAATCAGTAATTTAGTGATTATTATCACAGCTCATACTAAGAACCAGAGATAGAGTAGGTACATACATTATTAATGAAAGGAGCTTACAATGCTTAACATCCTCGCTTGGATTATTATCGGTGGACTTGCCGGATGGATCGGATCAAAAATTATGAAGACAGACGCCTCAATGGGAGTAGTACTTAATATCGTTGTCGGTATTATCGGTGCACTCATTGGTGGTTGGCTCGTGAACATGCTTCTCGGAGCAGATCCTGAAATCTTTAGCATTGGCGGATTCTTGACTGCAATTCTTGGTTCAGTGATTCTACTTGGAATCGTCAAGCTATTCAGTGGTCGCCGACACACAGCGTAAGAGGTACACACAAATGACCTCTATTCACAAAAATGATTCTGTCACGTGGAAATGGGGTAAGGGAAAGGCCGAGGGGAATGTCACCGCTCGGTCTTCTCATGCAACCTCACTGAGATCGCGGGGCAAGAAAATAACCCGCAAGGGAAGCCAAGACAATCCTGCGCTGCGCATAGTACAATCAGATGGTACGAAGGTGCTAAAAAAAGCAAGTGAAGTAACAAAGAAATAAAGGATAACGGCACATGAACTCACCTATTATCGTTTGGTTCCGAGCGGACCTTCGCGTTCATGATCACCCCGCACTTGCGGCTGCGGTACGCAATGGCGAATCGGTGGTGCCGGTCTTTATTTTCAACGATGCTCTTACAAAAGGGGAGTTTTCAGGCGCAAATCGAAATCGATTTTTACTGGAATGCCTGGCTGATCTGAAACATTCGCTTAAAAAACGTGGTGCTGATTTAGTAATTCGCGAAGGTGATGCTGCAACAGTATTAAAGGACGTAGCAGGTGAAACTGGTGCGCAGCGTGTCTATTACACGGTGGAGTATACCCCGTGGTCACTCAAAAGAGATAAAGTTGTAACCGACGAGCTAAGCATGCATAGCATCGAAGCTCGTGCGTTTGGGGGAAAATTAGCGGTCAATTCGCTTCAAAAAATTACTACTAAAAACGGTTCACCTTTTAAAGTATTCACCCCATTTTGGCGGTCATGGTCATCGGTACAGCGCCGCGAAGTGGTTGAGGCACCGCGCACTATTACCATGCCGAGCGTACGTATAGGTTCGCTGCCTTCGCTGGCGTCTCTTGCTGATGAGGTACATCTTTCTAAGGACGCGTTGAAGGGCGGTGAGACCGAAGCCAGGGAGCGTCTAAAGAAATTTCTTGATACCGGTATCGCCACCTATCATACCGCCAACAATGATATGGCGGCCGATGGTACCTCGCGCCTCAGTGCGTATCTGCATTTCGGTTGCTTAAGTGTGCGTGAGATTGAAACAATGCTGCCGGATTCCGAGGGTGCGCGCGCTTGGCACCGCCAGCTGGCGTGGCGTGAGTTTTACTATTATGTAATCTTTCACTTTCCTCATCCCCGACAAGAGTTTCAAGAACGCTACCGCGACATGCCGTGGCAGTCACACGAATCATTACTTGAGGCGTGGAAAGATGGCGCCACTGGGTACCCTGTTGTTGACGCAGCAATGCGACAGCTTAGGATGGAAGGTTGGATGCATAACCGAGCTCGTCTGATTGTCGGCTCGTTCCTCACCAAAGATCTCGGCATTGATTGGCGAGAGGGTGAAAAGCACTTTATGCACTGGTTGATTGACGGGGATATGGCGAACAATAATGGTAACTGGCAGTGGATTGCCAGTGTCGGTGTTGACCCAGCACCTGTATTCCGTCGGCTCTATAACCCGTCAACCCAACGTGACCGTTACGATGAGAGTGGTCAATATGTACGGCGCTACGTACCGGAGCTTGCACATGTTCCAGATAAGCATCTCAGTGAACCGTGGCTTATGACCGATGAGGAGCAGCAGGATGCAGGTGTAAAAATTGGCACCGATTACCCTGCACCGATTGTTGATCATAAAGAGGCTCGTCAGCGAGCGCTTGAGCGATACCGACGATGAGTGGCGCAACTGCCTATGCCGATGCCTATCGTGGAATTGATTTTCGCAAAGAGCCGCATAAATATGTGGTAGGAAAAGGTGAGCAGGGTGTGCTTATTGCTGAACCGTATAAATCTGAAATCTTACCTCATTGGAGATTTGCAACACCCGAAAAAGCCCAAAAATCGGCTGAAGCGATTTATTCACTTTTTATTCATTACGGCAAAGACAACGATTTTGTAGGTATGGATATGGCCCGTAAGTTCTTGCAAATGGGGTTTACCCGATCGCGTCGTTATGCCAACCATGCGTCGGGAAAGAAATATACTGCAAATGGAGCTGTTGCCCCTCAAGACAAAACGTCAGAAGCCACTGACAAGGCAGTGTCTGCGGCCATTTTCTTGAAATACTATCGACGGGCACTTAATAATAGTCAATACAGAAAGCTTCAGAAGGAAAACGCGCATAATTAGCGTAAAATACGAGTATGGCCCAAAACATAGATTACACACTTCTCTTTGATACGTTGCCAGAGCGCTACGTTGTATTTGGTGTTGATGCACCTGTGTTTACAATGTTGGCCGCAAATCAGGCATATTTTAGCATTACCAATTCCACAAAAGAACAGGTCATTGGGCACTCCCTTTTTGAAGTGTTTCCAGATACATCAGAAAAAGCGCTTAAAACAGGTAAAGGCGAGCTGCAAGAATCGCTTGAGCGAGTGATTAAAACGAAGCAACCGGATAGCACAGGAATTATTCGCTATGACCTTGCCGACGAAAAAGGCGTCCTACAAGTACGGTATTGGCAGGCGACGCACTATCCATTGTTCAAAGCGAAGAAAATGATCGGCATTCTGCAGTCAACCGCAGACGTGACGGAACTGGTTGAATCAAACGAGCAGCTTAAACTTGCCAACCTGAAGCTTGAAGAAGCCATGTCAGCCGGCTTGGTTGGATCATGGTCGTGGGATGTCCAGAAAGATATCGTTACTGCCGACAAGGGGCTGGCCACTTTATTTGGCGTTACCAGTGAGCAGGCGTTGAAAGGGCTTCCTGTAGAAACGTTTATCAACTCTATCTATGAGGACGATAGACCCGGTGTTTCAAAATTAATCGAAGAAACGGTTGCGCATGGTGATACGTTTGAAACTGAATACCGCACCGTTGATGCTCATGGTACTGTTCGTTGGGTAATTGCCCGGGGACGAGTCGAGCGTGACGCTGAAGGCAACGCAACCGCTTTCCCGGGTGTAATGATTGACATCTCTTCACGCAAAGAGGCTGAAGCTATTATTGAGAAAAGCGAACAGCGACTGCGTTTTATGGCTGACACAATGCCGCAGTTGGTATGGATTACCGACTTAACGGGCTACCATGAATACTACAACAAACATTGGTACGAATATACAGGTACTACCGAAGGTGAGACCGATGGTGATCTATGGAATAATCTTTTACATCCCTCTGATCAAGCACGGGCACGCCGTGTGTGGCGTAAATCACTCGAAACCGGTGAGCAATATGAAGTGAAATATCGTCTCTATCACGCAGCCAGCGGAGTCTATCGCTGGGTCATTGGACGCGCCTTGCCATTTCGCGATGATGACGGAAATATTATTAAGTGGTACGGAACCCTCACTGATATTGATGACTCAATCAAAGAAATTGAGAAACGAAAAGAGCTTGAGGCGGCGTTAAAGCTCGAAAAAGATCGGCTTGAGTCACGGGTGGCTGAACGTACCTCACAATTACAGCTAACCAACGAAGGGCTTCGTAAAGAAATTAAGAAGCGACAGTCTATTGAAAAGAAACTCCGTGAATATGGTGATGAATTGAAGCGAAGCAATAAAGAGTTGGAAGAGTTTGCCTATGTATCGTCACACGACCTTCAAGAGCCGCTGCGTAAAATTCAGGCGTTTGGTGACTTGCTCGTTGAAGAATATGGCGATTCATTAGGTGAAGGATCGGAGTACCTTCTGCGTATTCAGAGTTCGGCGCACCGTATGAGCACGCTTATTGATGACCTCCTCACCTTCTCGCGGGTAGCCTCAAAGCCTGCCGAGTCAAAGCCAGTTGATTTGAACGAAGTCGTCAAAAACACAATTGCTGACCTAGATGACCGAATTCGTAAAGAAAAAGGTTCAGTGGTTATTGCCCCACACTTGCCAACCGTCTATGCTGATGAGACGCATATGCGGCAGCTGTTTCAAAACCTTATTTCTAATGCGCTCAAGTTTCACGCCCCCGAACGTCCACCTATTGTTGAGGTAACGGCTACAAATACCGACGAGCAGTGCACGATCACTGTAAAAGATAATGGCATTGGTATTGAGGATAAATATAAACAGAAAGTCTTTGCTGTCTTCCAACGTTTAAATGCGAAGCACGCCTTTGAAGGAACGGGTATTGGTCTGGCGGTCTGCCGCAAGATTGTCGAGCGATATAATGGTACAATTGAAATAGAAAGCCAATTAGGTATAGGGACGACATTCATTATTACCCTGCCAATTGTACGTGAGGCAGTGTAACCATGACTAAAGAACCAGTAGTGATTTTGATGGCAGACGATGACGATGACGATTTTCTGCTCACCCAGAAGGCATTGAAGGCAAGCAAGCTCCTCAATACATTAGTGCGCGTCAGTGACGGCGAAGAGCTTACCGACTACTTACTCCGCCAAGGCCCCTATGAAGGCCAAGAGACACTTCGTCCAGGGATTATTTTGCTCGACTTGAACATGCCACGTAAAGATGGCCGCGAAGCACTGAAGGAAATTAAGAGCCATGAAAGCCTCCGAGATATCCCTGTGGTCGTCTTCACGACTTCAAAAGCCGAGGAAGATGTGTATCGTAGCTACCAACTTGGCGTTAACTCGTTCATTACAAAGCCGGTTACCTTCAATAACTTATTGGAAGTCATGTCGTCACTCGGACGATATTGGTTTGAGATAGTGGAACTGCCACGAAATGGAACAAAATAGCGTACCCCACATCGTACGAGTATTACTCGTAGATGACGACGAAGAAGATTACCTCATCATAAAACATCTTTTTCAATCGATGAAAAGCATCGCCAGTGAGCTCGAATGGGTTGCATCAAGTGAAGAGGCGATCGCCAAAATAAAGGACGCCCAGCACGACGCCTATTTAATTGACTATCGTCTCGATGCTCGTACCGGGCTTGATGTGCTTGAAGAGGTGCATGCTGCAGAAAGAAGCGAGCCGTTTATTCTATTAACGGGCGTGGGTGACGAAGGAATTGAGCGTCGGTCACTAAAGCTTTCTGCTTCGGATTATTTAGTAAAAAGAGGGCTTACAAGTGAAA
>JBIIRX010000050.1:0-6685 GCA_044341315.1 Saccharimonadales bacterium (SeqCode) | reverse complement strand
TATGTTCGATGGTATCCTGGTTAACCCACGTGACAATCGTTCCTTGTTTAATTTTTATATTTGATGTTTCAAAGCCAGATGCATTGATATTAATTGTGACGGCATTCTGACTAGTAAGGTCAACCGCATCAGCTTCGATCACTTTCTCTGAAGACGAAGCCATGTCGTGGGACATGGAAGACTTTTCTACGACAGCCTCTTTACTATTACCTTGTGTAAATACTATGAATGCACCTCCGACAATGAGTACTATAACTGTTCCTACTAGTACCGTCTTTTCTAAATTATTCATTTTCAGCCTCTTCTCTTTCGCTATTCATAAAGATTCCTTCTTCCTGCATAATCTCGGCGTCCGAACTTGTCGCTGGCATATTGTGGTAGCCTAAGTTGTTCATAATCCATAAACTACCAAAAACGAGTATACCTACTACTAATACGGCAAACAAAAACATCATAAGATTCCAGCGCGGCTTCGATTCTCTTCCAAGATGCAAGAAGAAATGTAGTTGTATCCAAAGCTGGCCAACCGCTAGTATCGTCAGGAGCAATACGAGCAACCATCCGTTCGCAAGCCCAAGCTGAACTGTTATGAAGGCGGCGTTAGTAAGTACTAGAGCCCATACGAAGCCAATCGTGTACGTTCTTGCAGGGCTGTGTGTTTTGAGGCTCATATATTTCCTACTCCCATAAGGTAAATAATTGTAAAGATAAAAATCCAAATGATATCTAGGAAATGCCAAAAATAACCAAACAAACTTAATCGCCGCATTGATTGATCTGTAAATCCACGCATTCCTATGCGGCACATTAGATACACAAGCCATATCAAACCAGCTGCAATATGGAGACCATGCATCCCAACTAGCACAAAGAAAGCGGAGAGGAAGCCACTGCGCTGCCAGCCATTCCCCTCATTGATGAGCGTAAAGAATTCAAAGAACTCCATGCCCAAAAAGGAAAAACCGAATGCACCAGTTAGCGCTAACAGCCACAATGTCCTCGAACGATTTTTGTTTTTCGCAACCAGGAGCGCCAATCCGCACGTAAAACTACTTGAAAGTAACAATATGGTCATCACCCAGACGTATGGTAAGTTAAATATCTCCGCACCAGACGGGCCGTCCCATACTCCGTTTTTGAGAACGGCGTAAGTTGCAAACAAGCTTGCAAATAGTACGCAATCCGTCATTAAGTATATCCAGAACCCAGTGCTAGCTTTGCTCATGTCTTTGTGCTGCTGAATCATGCGTGCGTCCTTTGTTCTTCCATCTCATTTTTTTTAACTTCCGAAGCTGGTATGACTATTTCCGTATGTGCGTCATTAGCTCGTATAATCAGGCAAGCAATGAATACTGGAATCATAAGTCCTGCCAACCACCATATATGCCAAATAATCGCAAAACCAAAAATAAATGCGCACGCAGCAATGAATATACCGATGCTGGTGTTTTTAGGAAGGGTAATGTCTTCATAAATGAGTTCTGACTTATCGCTTGTCACACCACGCCGCTTCGACTCCCAAAAATCGTCACGCTCCCGAACGACAGGCTCTATAGCAAAGTTATACACCGGAGCGGGTGAGGTGGTCTGCCATTCCAACGTTCGACCACCCCACGGGTCATTTCCAGCCACATTTTCTTTGCGTTTCACGATACTATATATCAACTGAATGACTTGCAGAGCTATGCCGATGAAAATAAACACTACGCCAATACCCGCGACAATAAATAGCCATTGCCACCCCATGCTAGGGTCGTAAGTATCAATGCGCCGCGCCGCACCCATTAAACCTAGTATGTAAAGGGGCATGAAAGCTAGTAGGAAGCCTGTGATCCAGCTCCAAAATGCATACCGCCCAAGCCGCTCATTAAGCTTAAAGCCGAATATTTTAGGAAACCAATATGTAAATCCTGCAAAATATCCAAACAAAACACCCCCAATAATCATGTTATGGAAATGTGCTACGACAAAAAGGGTATTGTGTACTTGGAAATTAATGGCCGGAATTGAAAGTATCACTCCTGCCACGCCACCAATAGTGAACGTTAATACAAATCCGATAAACCACAGCATTGGCGTCGTAAACTTAACGCGACCCCTATACATAGTAAACAGCCAGTTGAACACCTTCACACCCGTAGGTATCGCAATAATGGCGGTCATAATACCAAAGAAGGCGTTAACATTGGCTCCAGCACCCATTGTAAAGAAGTGGTGTAGCCAGACGGTAAATGAAAGTACCGTAATAGCCACGAGTGCAACTACCATCGACGTGTAGCCAAAGAGCCGTTTCTTCGAGAACGTTGCTACAATTTCCGAGAAAATACCAAAAGCAGGGAGCATCAAAATATAGACTTCGGGGTGTCCCCATGCCCATATGAGATTTACGTACATCATTGGATTACCACCCATGTCTGAGGTAAAGAAGTTTGTGCCGATAGTTCGATCGAGAGAAGAAAGGAGCAGGGTGGCGGTCAAAATCGGAAAGGCAAAGGCCACAAGCATCATCGCAGCAAACACGCTATGTACGAATATTGGCATTTTCATAAACTTCATACCCTCAGCTCTTGTTTTTATGACGGTCGTCATAAAGTTAACACCAGAAAGAAGGCTACCTAGGCCGGCAATTTGAAGCCCCCAAATCCAATAATCCACTCCAACACCTGGGCTATATTCAATCCCAGAAAGAGGAGGGTAAGCGAGCCACCCCGCTGCCGAAAACTCGCCAAGAACGAGCGACACATTCACTAAAACGGCACCGGCGGCAAAAAGCCAGAAGCTTACAGAGTTAAGAAAAGGGAACGCTACGTCGCGCTTACCTAGCTGCAGAGGTAAGATAAGATTTATTATGCCAAACATAAAGCCCATAGCGACGAAGAAAATCATTATTGTCCCATGGGCGGAGAAAACTTGCTGGAACTGGTCTGACGATATAAATTCACCTCCGCTTCCGGCTACAATTTGCTGAAACCGAAGCATAGCGGCATCTACGCCACCACGAAAAAGCATGAAAGCTGCGATAACAAGGTACATGACTCCGATTTTTTTGTGATCCAAACTAGTTAACCAATTCTTCCACATATAAATGAGACCCCTAAAAAACCATAAAAAGCCATATTTATAAATAAGCCACCCCGTAGCTAAAACGAAAACGCTAGCCGTCAAGCCAACAGCCGCCCAAACGATTGGGTCAGTTGCAATTGAATCAAAGGATAATCTTCCGAACACTTAGTATCCTCCCGTGATAGTGTGATTTGAAAATGGTATTTTGGTTGTATTTGGCTCGACACTTGGCATCATATATTTATTCACAACCCTATCGAATAGGCCATCTTCAACCTTTGCAAACATCAGTTCTGCGGTATTACGTTGGGGCTGAGCAAGCTGAGCGTACTCGGTGGTCGTAAGTACAGAATTCAGCTTCGAGGTTCTCTTTACCCATTCTTCAAACCCCTCTGGGCTACGAGCATATACCGGAAATTGCATATCAGCATATCCTTCGCCACTTATATTAGTACTCAGCCCCGTGTATTTTCCTGACTCTGTCGCGTTGAGATTGAGAGTAGTGGCCATACCGGGCATTGCATAAATCTGCCCCCCTAATTTTGGTATCCAGAATGAGTTCATCGGTGCATCTGCTGTAATCTTAAATTCGATAGGGCGGTTGATGGGCACTTCTAATCTGTTCACACTCGCAACACCTTGTTCGGGGTAGATGAAAAGCCATCGCCATTGCAGAGCGATTACTTGCACTTTGACCGGAGGCTGTGACGATGTAAGTGGCTTTGAAGGGTCTAGGCTGTGCGATGATTGCCATATTATGACACTGAGGATGCCTATGAGGATGATTGGAATACCCCACCAAACTATTTCTAACATCTTACTGTGACTCCAGTCAGGCCTGTAACTTGCTTTGGCATTTCCTTCCCTGTAACGAACGGCTATGAATAAGGTGAGCGCAAACACCGGAATGATAACAGTAAGGCTAAGCAATAATGAGAATACGAGTAACTCGCCCTGGATCTGCCCCACCTCACCCGCCGGTTGCAACACTGCTAGGTTATTGCCTATGGCGGCAAAAGCTAAACTAGTCCCGAAAATGAGGAACGAGATGATTAGCATTAATAATATCCAAAAGCGTTTAGTGCTCACTTCTTACTCCTTTTGCGTGTTGGGATTGACGCCTAATCGGCAGGTGCTTAAAAACCACCTGCCGATTAACGTTGATCTCTAAGGCTTGAAAACAATAATGTACAGCCATAGACCGACCGTAGCTATTAAGAGTACGCCTAAAATTATTGGAAATATGAGCTTTCTTTTATTCACGATTTTGACTTAGCGCCTCGTCTAGAATTTTTGAAATTTCCTCAACACTATTTCCGGGTTCAATTTTTTTACCATTCAGGACAAACGTTGGCGTACCAGTCGCTCCTAGGCTTCTAGCCTCGTCCGAATCGGTGTTTATGATAGCGCTAATTTCAGTGCTTGTCAGATCGCTCTGCAGCCTGTCCATGTCGAGGCCAAGTTCTTCCGCGTAGGTATTAAAATACTGCTTAGGATCGGCAGCTGATTGCCACAAAGTCTGACCTTCAAAAATTTTGTCATGCATCTCAAAGAATTTCCCTTGTTTTGCAGCAGACTCGGCGTATCCTGCCGCCATTTTTGCATAAGGGTGCGAAGAAGCAATCGGTAGGTGTTTAATTTGAATAGTTACTTGATCTTTATACTTTTCTTTTATCTCTTTCATAGTAGGGTAGTAAGCCTTGCAAGCCTCGCATTGAAAGTCGACATATTCAACTAGTTTTACGTGACTCTCCTGCAATCCGTAGACATTCTTTGAGCCCTCGCTCTTAGGTGAGTTTGCAGTTTGTATCTTATTAAATGCCACCAATCCGCCAAAAACCAATAATACCAATATAGCGAATATAATCCATCGAGTTCTCGTCATAATTTATCCTTTCTTTAAAGTGAGAAATAGATAAATCGGCTCAAAAACGTATGACAGAGGTTGTTAAATATAACCTATTATTATAAATCTGATTACGGCTACGGCCTGGTCTAGCAATGTAAAGAACAGCTAAGGAGCCGACGAAGAGTACCCACATTGATGATGGTGGTGTTGGTTCTTTTTCGAACTTTCGGATTGCCTTTTGGTGAAAAGGTAACTCAGCTTGTGCGTGTGGCTGGCAAGAGCTGGCGCAAGATGTTACCGTTGAGGCGTGGTGAGCTGGCATTAGCACACCGAACGTACAGACCATTACCGTAAGTATGGCGAGAGCAAACAGGAAGCTACGCATTGGTAGCGTGCTCAATCTAGTGATTATACGCAACCCCCTCAAAACTATAGCACTCCCACTCTCGTATCGGTCATAATAGTACCCATTATATCACTAGAGCAAGCTGACCCAGTAATCTGCCCAGCGTTGAAATAACAAAACAAAAATTATGAAATAAGTGATGGCGATAAGTTCAGCCTTATGGCTTAGTAATTTGTTAAGTTTCACGCCGAGGTTAATATGCCTTTTCTCAATGCAATACGCTGTTGTCAACCACAGCACGGCAAATGTAACCAGCCAGACGAGCATACAATAAAGGCATAGCTTACCGATCTCAAACACTCCTTGATAGAACAGCCACGAGGCAAAGCCGGCACCAAATACTACACCAGCAAGGAGTGTTCGCCACCATACCCGTGTCAGTTTGGTAGCGCCAGCCGCAATTGTTATTGCCGCTACAAAAACTGCAGTAAAAGCAAGTATACCAATAAACGAGTTAGGTAGGCCAAACGCACTAGCTTGCGGACTAGTAATGACTGGCGAGCAAGCAACGATAGGACTAAGGCTACAACTCGCAACATGGTTCGGTTCGGTCAGCAGCTCAATCTTTTCAATGGACAGAATAACCGAGGCACTAATGCCTATCGCCGCAAGCGTCGCTAACCAACGAGCGAGGTGTATCTCTGGCTTGGCTTTGCGGCCATAATATGCTGCGACAATTGTCAGAGCGACAAGCACGGCAGCCGCCAAGTAGATGTAGCCTACTTGACTGCGTAGGATAAACACAGCAGCCAGCACATAGATAACTGGCAACACCCAGAAATAGCGCGTAAGTGAGGTCTGTACAAGATTCATTCTTGTTCCTATGATATCACAAGAATGACAGCAGGTACTTGTAATATATCAATATACGCTGATATATTGATATCAGAGCCGTAAAAACAAAGGAAGAAATAATATGACAAATCGAGTAGATATACAGCTTATGCTAGAAGCTAAGTTTTTCAAAGGCTTGGCCGACAAATCGCGTCTTGCCATTCTCGAAGTCCTTATGGACGGCGAAAGGGTAGTGAGTGATATTGTGAAAGCTACCAACCTTACGCAATCAAACGTATCAATGCATCTCTCATGCTTACTTGACTGTGGTCTGGTACTGAAAACTAGACAAGGCCAGCACATGCGGTATCGCCTTTCAAATGAAGAAATCAAAGACCTCATCGCTATCATGCGAAAAGTCGTCGGCTTGCACGCGCAAGAAATCTTTGATTGTACTCATGACTACGACCACCGCCAGAGCAAGACCGAAACAGGAGCGACCGCATGAGCCACGCCCACGAAGAAAATGGCAGCAACCGCTTAAACAAAGTGCTTACTGTTGTAGCTGGAGTGAGTTTTTTACTAGCTGCTCT
>JBIIRX010000003.1:0-23282 GCA_044341315.1 Saccharimonadales bacterium (SeqCode) | reverse complement strand
GAAGCAGCCTTTTACGGTCCGAAAATTGACTTCATGGCAACCGACGCTATTGGTCGTGAGCACCAAGTAGCTACCGTGCAGCTCGACTTTGTGCAGCCTGAGCGCTTTGGTCTTACGTATACCGACGCCGAAGGTAATGACGCGCAGCCAGTGATGATTCACTGTGCCTTATTAGGTTCAATCGAACGCTTCTTGAGTGTGTTCATTGAGCACACCGCTGGCTGGTTCCCATTCTGGGCTGCACCAGAGCAAATTCGTATCCTCACTATTAATGACACGGTGCTCGATTATGTAGAAGAAATCCAATCCGCCTTAAGTGATATTGTGTTGATGTCACCGGTACGCTATAACGAGCTGCGTTTTACGGCTGATGCCCGCAATGAAAGTCTCGGTAAAAAGATTCGGGAAGCAACTACTGCCAAGATTCCAGTGCAACTGATTATTGGCGGGAAAGATAAGGAAGCCCGCGAAGTAAGCGTGCGCACCCAGGCGGGTGAAGAGAAAGTGGCCTTCGATGATTTGGCTGCGTATTTGCGTGAGGTTGCGTAGTGAAGCGACTGGTCATTGCTGTCGATTGTGACGATGTGTTAGTGAGAACAACACCTTACTTTGTTGATGCTTACAATGTGCAATATGGGACGGCAGTTAAGTACTCGGATGCGCATGGGATTGACCCTGTTGCGTGGGAAGCTGATCAGCAAGAGGTACTCTCTCGGTGGGCATCGCTGACGGAAACTGACGCCTATAAGCAGCTCCAGCCAGACCCAGAAGAGGCGGCGATACTCCGCGAGCTCGCGTTACAGCACGAACTCCACCTCATTACTGCTCGAAAAGAAGAAGAGCGTGCGTTTACCCAGTCAATGCTCGACAGAGAGTTATCGGGCGTTTTTACGTCAATGGAATTTGTGGGGTGGGGAGGGTCAAAAGGACAGGTATGCCAGCGAATTCATGCTGATGTATTAATCGATGACAATGTGTCGCATCTTCATGATGCCCTAGCGCATGGCTTGCCCGCTGGTGGTGCAATTGCCTTTGGCGACTATGAATGGAATAAAGCTGAGACAAATCACAAGGACTTGGTACATTGTCATGATTGGGTAGCAGTAAAAAAAGTTATTGATAGAATCGCCCAACAATAATGTATGAACAACAACGAATTTCGAGCAAAAATTGAGCAGCTGATGGCTGAAGTACCTGCCGGGAGGGTAATAACGTATGGTGACTTGGCCGCATTAGCAGGTCATCCGTACGCGGCGCGAGTGGTCGGTGGCATGGCACATTACGGCAACCCTGAGCTTCCATGGCACCGTCTGGTGAATCGATTTGGTGGCTTGGCTGCTGGGTATCATGGTGGTCGGAGGGCACAAAAAGAGCACCTTGAAGCCGAAGGTATCAGCTGTACGGAGGATAGGGTGGATAATTTTGAAAAAATTCGTTGGAAGCCGCATGAGGTATTGAATGAGCAAAAATAGTATTCAACCTAACAGAGGTAAAAACCTTCCATTAGTTGTTATTGTTGGTCCTACTGCAAGTGGTAAATCGGCTACCGCTATGGAAATTGCAGAGCGATGGGGTGGAGAGATCATTTGTGCCGACTCACGAACGGTCTATAAGGGTATGGATATTGGCACTGCAAAGCCAACGGCTGAAGATCAGCAACGAGTACCGCATTGGGGGCTCGACTTAGCTGAACCAGGTGACACATTTACTGCCGCGGATTTCAAAAAATACGCCCTACAAAAAATTGATGAAATACGTCAACGTGGCCATATTCCGTTGCTCGTTGGCGGTACTGGTTTATACATTGACGGCATCATTTTTGACTATCAATTCGGTGCACAAGCGCCAGAACTCAGAAAAAAACTTGAAAAAATGTCAAACGAAGCATTAAAAGAATATTGTATGAACAACAACGTTACGTTGCCGGAAAATCATCAAAATCGACGCTATGTGATTCGGGCAATCGAACGAAAAAACGATACTTCTGAAAGGTTAATGGAACCACTCCACAATACCATTATTGTAGGAATTGCTACAAACAGGGATGTGTTGCGGCAGCGAATTGCAGATCGTGCTGAACAGTTATTTGAAAACGGAATGGTTGACGAAGCCAAAATGTTGGGCAAAAAATATGGGTGGGATTCTGAAGCGATGACTGCAAATATTTATCGTCTTGTGCACGGATTTCTTCAAGGCACCTATACCGAAACCGAACTTAAAGAAAAATTTGTCATTGCCGATTGGCAACTCGCAAAACGGCAACTCACTTGGCTGAAACGAAACCCACATATTGTGTGGAAGTCACTTGATGAAGCAGCTACGTATATAAATAATGAACTAACGCATCGTCAAAAAAACTGAGCAAAAGATTTCTAGTGAGCCGTACCCCTTTGTGCTACTATAAGTACAGTAAATGAACAAAGGAAATAGGGGAATGATAGATAAGTTGTTCGGTTCGAAGACGCGTGTAAAGCTTTTGCACTTATTTATGAACCACCCGGGACAGTCCTTTTATGTGCGTGAAATTACTCGTCTGATTGATGAGCAAATAAATTCTGTTCGTCGTGAGCTCGCGAACATGCTGGAAGTAGGGGTGATTACCAGCGATACTGCCGACAACAAGTTGTACTACCAAGTAAATCAGCGATATGCTTTTTATACCGCGCTGCGGGCGATGTTTGCTGGCGAGTCAATTTCTGCCGACCAAGCAACGGCCGTTGCCGCCGATGGCATTAATGAACAAGAAACCGCCGCCCTGCAATCAATTAGCGGCCTTCGTCTGGCGATCGTGGCCGGCGTGCTCGTGAAGGGTTCAACCTCGTCTGTAGACATTGTATTAGTAGGGAATGTTTCTGCGCAAAAAGTGAAGGCCGCGGTGGCAATGATTGAAAAGCTAGAGGGTCGTGATATTAACTACACGGTACTTCCATACGACGAGTTCTATTACCGACTCAGTGTACGTGATAAATTTATTACCGAGATCCTCGCGACAAAACACAGTGTGGTAATCGATGTTGATCATGTGCTTGAAACCCAACCGAGCGACAGTACCAGTAAGTAAAGGAGAAAGATATGTTTGAAATTGAATACAAAGGTGGCAACGGTGTTATTCTCGCTACCAAAAAGGCAACGATTGTGGCAGACCCAAAGCTGTCGCTTGTTGGCTTAAAAGACCTGAACGTCAAAGATACTATTGAGCTCGCAACCGAAGCGCGCTTCGCACTCGCAAGCGAGGATGCGCGATTAGTCATTGAAGGTCCGGGTGAATATGGTATCGCCGACTTTGATATTCGTGGTATTGCAGCGCAGCGTCACCTCGACACGGCTACTGACCCGAAGGTGTCAACGATGTACCGCATTGAAGCGGGTGAGTTTCGTATTGGCTTAATTGGGAATATCTACGAAAAACTGAGTGAAGATCAGCTCGAAGCGCTCGGTATTATTGATGTTGTCATTCTTCCAGTAGGTGGCGGCGGGTATACGCTTGACCCTGAGGGCGCTGCGGCGTTAGTGCGCGCCATTGATCCGAAGATCGTTATTCCGGTGCATTATAATGACACGGCCTTGAAATATGAGGTACCACAAGCAGAGTTTGATGAATTCGTGAAGGTGCTCGGTGTACCAGTTGAAGACGTAACCGGTAAGTTGAAGTTGAAAAATAGCGCAGCATTGCCGGCAACACTGACGGTGTATAGCCTCGCTCGGAGCTAAATTATGCAAATCCAGGTGGTAAAGCTAAAACCGGCCGCGATTCTCCCCGAGTACCAAACTGCCGGTGCGGCTGGAGCGGATATTCATGCCTGCCTTGATGCTCCAGTCGTATTGCAGCCTATGCAACGAGCAATTATTCCCACCGGTTTAGCAATATCCATCCCTGTCGGGTACGAAGTTCAAATCCGTGCTCGCAGCGGTATGAGTATTAAGCACGGCATAACAATGGTGAATGGCATAGGGACCATTGATGCTGATTATAGGGGTGAGGTAGGGGTATTACTCATCAACTTGAGCGAAGAAGCGTTCACTATTGAACCTGGTATGCGTATTGCGCAGATGGTACTGGCGCGCTATGAAACGGTTGAATGGAATGCGGTTGAGACACTCGACGAGACAATCCGTGGTGTGGGTGGGTATGGGAGCAGTGGGACAATATAAAAGCGCCCCATGTGAGGCGCTTTTTATATAGTGTGAAAGCTTAGGCGAGAATGCCTTTTTTCTTCAATGTGCGGATCGCGTTGGTGCTTAGAACCATAGTAACCTTTTGACCGTCAACCATGAAGGTTTTCTTTTGAAGGTTTGGTTTAAACACGCGGTTAGTGCGACGCAAAGAGAAGCTAACATTGTTGCCAAATTGCTTGCCTTTACCGGTGAGTTCGCATCGTGCTACCATAACTTTTTCCTTATCTTTCCTGTTAGGGTGATTTGTAACCCCTAAGGACACTAGAAGCTATTTTACCTTTTTGGAGCTGGTAAGTCAATAGGGGTCAGCTAAAGTTGGAATGACCAGAGCCCGTTTGTATTTGCACCGATTGTTGAGCAGGCGGCTTGCGCAACGGTCCCTGCGGAACCCTGACCCGGGTAGGTGGCGGTCGAAACGCCATCGTGTCTGCTAGAGACAAAGTACATGGTTTTACCCGTGGAGGCATCGGTTGATGCGAGGAGCGGACGCCAGGCGATGACGGTATAATCAGCTCCTGTGTCAGTGCGGCAAATGACAAACGTTTTAACACCGTCGAGCGCGCCCACTGAATCAGTAAGGATTTGTTTCCAGGTAGTGTCGTCAGTTCGTGTTGGGTAAAAGCCATTATCGATTTTATATATTTCAAATTTTTTGCGGACAGTTATTAAGTCGCCCATGGCTGCACTCACCATTGATCGATTGGTAATACCGTTGTATGAGATGATAGTAATTGCTGCCAAGATCGCAATGACGACTACCACGACGAGGAGCTCTATAATTGTGAAGCCGGATATTAAGCGATACTTTGATTGCATTTTTGGTGATTCCTAAAGATCGAACGACCAATACCCGGTAGTACCCGGCGCTACCACCTGACAAGCGGCTTGCGATACAGTCCCATAGCTTCCTTGGCCAGCGTAGGCTGCGGTGGTTACGCCACTTTGGTCGGATGAGACAAAGTTCATAGTTGATCCTACGGGTGTATTATTCACTGGAATAAGGGGCTGCCAGGCAATGACTGCAAAGCGGTCTCCGCTCGTAGTGCGACAGAGTGCATAGTTGTTGGTTCCACTAATGACGCCTGCCGATTCGCTTAGGAGGCTCTTCCAGGTTGCGTTATCGGTGCTTGGGGGGTAGCTGCCATTGTTAATCTTATACACCTCAAGCTTTTTATTGATTGTATTGAGATTTGCTTTTGCAGCACTGAGCTTCGATTGAGAAGAAATCGTGGTATACGAAACGATACTTATAGCTGCAAGGATGGCGATAACGACAACAACAATCAGGAGCTCCACAATAGTAAAGCCGTGTTGTTTAGCGGAGGTATGGGTAGCTAACATAAGCATTACCCGTAGTATACAGAGGTTTCATAGTGGTGTAAATCATATATACTAAGAGGAGTATGCCCGATATTTTTCTACAAATCGCCATTACCTTAGGGGTGATTCTCGCTTCGATGACGCTACATGAGGCAATGCACGCCTTTGTGGCCTATTGGTTAGGCGATGACACGGCCAAGCGCGAAGGCAGGCTCACACTGAACCCTATCAAGCATATCGATCCGTTCCTAAGTATTCTATTGCCGCTCATGCTGGTCATTCTTCAAGCACCAGTATTCGGTGGGGCAAAGCCAGTCCCGTTTCGTCCAGACATGGTAAAAGGTGGGGATTGGGGAGCGGCGCTCGTGGCAGTGGGTGGTCCATTAACGAATTTGCTTATTGCGTTCGTAGTGTTTGGTATTTGGGTACTGGTTGGCATGCCATCATCCGGGCTTGGCGCTCAGATTCTAACGACTGCTGTCACGGTGAACCTCGGGTTCTTCGTATTTAATATGATTCCTATCCCTCCGCTCGATGGCTCAAGGGTGCTATACGCATTAGCACCTGAGTTCGTCCGCACGGGTATGCGCTTCCTTGAACAGTATGGGCTTATCGTCATATTTGCGTTAGTACTTGTCGGGAGTTCATTTATTGGAAGTTTTATGTCGGCTGTTATTCGGTCTATTCTTGAGCTATTCATGACCATCTTTAGGGTATAATTCATTCCATAAAATTGCTGTAGTATCTACAAACTTCAGTGATTCTTCAGATGGTGAGGGGTATAATAAGAAGTACCCAGGTAGCCACCTCGGTGAATATGATTTTCCGATATCATAGATGAGGAAGTCCAATATGGTTGAGCTCCGTGGAGCTCGATTGCGGTCATCCACCTTGCACTTACGCGGGGAACATCATCTTCACCAAAAGCGGGCGCCTGGGTACTAAGAATGATACATCAGGCATATCGCCTGATTTTTCTTTTCTCTCCGTTTCGACTATACTTAAAGCATCTAAAAGGAATACAAACACATGAAACAGCGGCTCTCAGTCCGAGCGATCATCAACGAAGACGGTAAAGCACTCTTGCTGCGACGAAATAATGGCCGACCAACCATACTTGGGAAGTATGAATTACCCGGAGGAAAACTTGCCTATGGTGAGCAGCCCGAAGATGCGCTTCGTCGCTATCTTCATGATGACGCTGGCCTCCATATTCAATCGGCGCAGTTATTTGATGCCGTCACCTATATTGATTACGATGACCGAGCAATTCAATACGGAGTGATTGTCTACTTGGTAACTCTTGCTCCCCAACGGCATCCGATGAAACTCAGTGGAAATTACTCGAAATACAAATGGCACTCGATGTACAGCATACAACAGTCTGAACTCACCGATTTGACGCAGTTACTGCTTGGAATCATTAAACAAGAAGAAATGACAGAGAAAGCAGTGCACGTTACGCAGCTAAATGATGTCAATAAGTCTTCAGATGATGCGGCTGTTATTTATTCTGATGGAGGCTCAAGGGGCAACCCAGGCCCGTCTGCAGCAGGCTATGTGATTCTCAATAATCGGCAAGAAGTGGTGGTTGAGGGTGGTGAATATCTGGGCATCACTACGAATAATCAGGCTGAGTATCAGGGTGTTCGTCTGGGGCTCGAGAAAGCTAAAGAGCTCGGCTATAAAAAAGTCGATTTTAAAGTAGATAGCATGCTGGTGGTGAATCAGATGAAAGGCCTGTATAAAATAAAGAATCGTGAACTCTGGCCAATCCATGAACGTATTCGAGCACTTATGACCGAGTTCGATCGGGTAACCTTTACGCATGTAAATAGAGAGTTTAATCAGCTAGCAGACGGCATGGTGAATAAAACGCTCGACGCCCAAATAAAAGCAAAAGAATTCTAGGCGAGCCCATTTGGCAAACACTTGCTGCTTTTGCTAAAATAGGTAACGGTAGCCAGCTTGACGACCGCTTGCCATTAAAAGCAAGAGGAAAGTCCGGGCAGCATAGGATACGACAGTTGCTAACGGCAACCGGGGGTAACCCTAGGGAAAGTGCCACAGAAACAATACCGCCTCGCTACAAAAAAGTGCTCGTCTGGTGAAAGCTCGGGAGTTACCAAGAGGTAAGGGTGAAATGAGTGGGGTAAGAGCCCACAGCGTCATATGGTGACATATGGAGAAGGTAAACCCTGTCGGCTGCAAGGAGGTCAGCGTACACGAGTGATCCGCTCGCTGGCCGATACCCGCTTGAACATACCAGCAATGGCATGTCTAGATAGATGGTCGTCCTCGACAAAACCCGGCTTATAGGCTGGCTGCTAACAAAGAACCCCTTGGAAACGAGGGGGTTTTTGGTATAGTGATTCCATGACAACAACGAGACTCGAGAAAGCATGGCGCATATTGATTACGGTACTGTGGGTGGCTCTCAGCCTTTATGCAGCTTTTTTGGCGTACCTGTTCTTTTCGGGGACGTTTAACAATGTTGACGGAGGAATTGGTTTTGCCGTGGGTATCCTTTACGGGCTTGTTGGTGCGGGTGGAGTCGGCATTATCTACGTGTTGCGCTGGGCTACTCGCAAGAAGCATGTTCTTAATATGGTGACTTTTACGCTGGTTATGACTATGTTGTTGGTAGGAGCTCTCGTTGTCAGCATTGGTCTTATCCAATCGCAGCAGCAAAGCGCCCGGGCGCAAGAGGCTAAGGCTGCCCTTGAAAGCTGCGCGGTTAGCACCGTACGCTGGCAGTATTCTCCTGCTTCCACTACCGTTATCTATACTGATGGTATGCCGGTGTTCGAGCAGCAGGGTTACACGGATCCGATGGTTGTTGAATCACTTGTTTCAAAGGCGGAAGCACGGTGCGGGTCGTCGATTGAGTATTATGTGAATGGTGAGCTCCGCGAACGGACGTATTAAGAACGAGCTGGATAAAATAAAATACCGCCCCAGATTGGAGCGGTATTTTTTAATAAGAAGATGCCTTACTTTGTTGCTGCTTGAACGATTGCTTTAAAAGCGGTTGGTTCCGATACAGCAAGCTCTGCAAGTACCTTACGGTCGACTTCAATGTTAGCAGCTTTAAGGCCAGCAATCAGCTTTCCGTAGGTTGTCCCTTCAAGGCGGGCAGCCGCGTTGATGCGGGTGATCCAGAGGGCACGAAGGTCGCGCTTTTTGTTGCGACGGTCGCGGTATTGGTACTCGAGTGCACGGGTGACGGCTTGCTTGGCAAGGCGGAAGCTCCGTGTACGGTTGTGTTGCATACCCTTAGCTTGGGCTAAGATTTTTTTGTGGCGGGCGCGTGCTTGGACGCTTTTTTTAACTCGCATAGTCTTTTGTTCTCCTTATAGTCGTAGGCGGGACGATTGCTGGCTTCGCAGCCGGCTGTCCTCTTAGACGCCCAGAGCTCGCTTGATATTTTTAGCGGTGTTACCAGTAACGGTAGCGGTGGTGTTGATGCGGCGCTTGCGGCTCTTGCTTTTCTTGGCAAGAAGGTGAGCACCGAAGGCACGTTGGCGGGTCACTTTACCAGTCTTGGTAATCTTGACGCGCTTGGCTGTACCTTTGTGGGTCTTGAGCTTTGGCATTAGTATTCTCCTTATTACTTTCCAGGCTGAGTGCCTGAACCTCTCAGCAAACTATTTTTTGCGGATAACAACGCTCAGGTTGCGCCCGGCCATAGTCGGCTGATGCTCGAAAACAGCTTCTTCCTCTAGTAAGGTGCCGATTTTATTAATCATGTCGTAGCCCAACTCTTTATGCGCCATCTCGCGACCGCGGTAAAAGATTTGTATACGCACTTTATGGCCCTCTGCTAGGAACTCACGCACTTTTCGAAGCTTGATGTCGAGGTCTCCCTGACCGATTTTAAGCCCAAAACGCATTTGCTTGAGTTCGCTCTGCTTGTTGCTGCGGCGGTTTTTCTGCGCCTCTTTCATCTTTTGGTACTGAAATTTGCCCCAATCGACGATTTTTGCAACTGGCGGGTCAGCATTTGGTGAGATTTCAACTAAGTCGAGTCCTGCTTCCTCGGCGGCCTTAAGCGCGTCTTGACGGCTCATGATGCCGAGTTGTTCGCCTGATTCTCCGATAACGCGCAGTTCGTTTGCTCGAATTTGCCCGTTGATGCGTGTTGACTGGTTGATACCCGCTCCTTTTGCTTGGTACGTAGCCCCGCTACGTTGATTAATAACAACGACCGATTCATAGTGAAAGTTTCCTTACAGTGGTGAATACGGCTGTTTCGAGTTGATACTCAGGACGTATTTTATCAAATTATTGAGGGGAATACAAGGGGTGGGGTGCTTAGCGGAACTGAAGTGCTTCAGCAACATGAGCTTGTTCGACCACGGGGGAGTTTTCAAGATCAGCAATCGTCCGAGCAACCCGCAGAATTCGTAGACGACTGCGACTACTCAAGGCGAGCCGTGTGGCGGCAGACGAAAAGAATGTCCGGGCTTCTTTACTGACGTCAAAAAGGAGCTTTACATCAGAAAATGTCGCATTAGTATTGTAATAGCTACTACGATTATATCGTATTACCTGAGCCTTTCTTGCCGCAGAAATGTAACTCAACACTTCTAAATGATGTTTTTCTAACAATTTACTTGTATCAAATATGTGTTCTATTTTTTCGGATTCAATAGTGAGGCGCAGATCAATTCGATCAAGCAATGGGCCTGATATTCGCTGTGTGTAAGCCGCAATTTGGCGTGGAGTGCAGACGCACGTTCGTGCAGAACTCATGTAGTACCCGCAGGGGCATGGGTTCATGGTAGCAACGAAAAGGACATCACAGGGGTAGCTGTTGGTACTATGAAGTCGCGAGAGGTGGATGATCCTTTCTTCAAGGGGTTGCCGTAACGACTCAAGGGTATTTTTGGAAAACTCTGGTAGTTCATCAAGGAATAAAACACCTTTATGCGCCATGCTTATTTCGCCGGGCCTTGAGCGGTTTCCGCCTCCAATAAGTGCCGTAACGGGAAGCGAGTGGTGGGGTGCTCTAAATGGAGGAATGGAAGTAATTGCTGAGGTAGAAGCGGTAAGGCCCTGTATTTTTGCTACTTCAACAATTTCCTCTTTCGTGAGTTCAGGGAGGATACTTTGGATGCTACGGGCGAGCAGTGTCTTGCCAGTTCCTGGAGGCCCGGTAAAGAGAATGTTATGGCGACCCGCTACAGCAATCGTTAAAGCTCGTTTTGCTTTCGCCTGCCCAATAATCGAATCAACTGTGACAATAGTTGAGGATGGATTATGTGAGAGTTCGAGAGTGGGTGGGCACTCCGAAAGCGTTTCAAAGCCCCGAAGGTGCTTATAGAGAGACTGAAGGGTATGTACACCAATAATATGGATGTTTTGCACGAGCGTTGCCTGCGCGGCGTTCTCTGATGGTACAAATAGGGTGGTATAGCCCGCCTTTTGAGCCGCTTCGGCTATAGAGATAACTCCCCGGATGGGTCGAATGTGGCCATCGAGGCCAAGTTCACCCGCAAAAAGCGCATTAGCTACCTCTGTGGGTTGGATTTGTCGTGTTGCCAGAAGAACTCCTACCGCAATAGGGAGGTCGAAATGACTGCCTTCCTTTGGTAATTCGGCCGGAGCAAGGTTAACAACTACTTTTCGAGCGGGGAAGCTCAGCAGAGAATTGTAAATAGCACTGCGTACCCTTTGTCGAGATTCATCAATGGCTTTGTTGCCCATGCCAACGATCTGTAAAGAGGGGAGGCCAGCCTTAATGTCGACTTCTAAGGTGACGATAGTCGCATCACTGCCGGTAAGTGTGGCAGTTTGTATAGTAGCAATGGTTCTGTTCGAAGTCATAGCTTTATACTACGCATCAATACCTACGAAAGTCATGAAGTTTTTCAGTAACATCAAGATTAAGCACAACAGGGGTACAATGTGGTACAATAAGGGAGTACGTGGGGCTGATATAGCTTCGACGGAAGGATTTTAACAGGATATTCTGCAAGTCGTTTCACACTCGTAAAGTGTTTATGTAATTGCAAACAAACTTGCATCAGCTAAGACGGCTGTAACCGACGGTTTCGAACGTTTCGTTCAAACTTTCGCTGTTGCACCTCTTGCTACAGCTCGTATTTAGTTATTCGAGCCATCGGTTTTCTCAAGGCAACGTAGAGATACCGGTGTTATACGTACGTTGATTACGGATGCGTGGGGCAGCTACCGCGCTTTCGGACAACTTATAGCGGAACGACACGTGCCATTTTTGTCTTATCTTCAGGCATGTGGTGTTCTTAATTCTTAAATAAGACTATTCTTGTAGACGAATATCAGGTTACCTTTTGGACCCGGGGGCGGTACCCGGCAGCTCCACCATGATGAATAGCGAAAACATCCCTCGAAGGGGTGTTTTTTGATGTCTCGAATGGATACATCAGAGCAAAATAAATCGACCGCCTGCGAGGAACGGTCGATTTCGTGGAGTTTTTGCTATAATTTTTGTTTTTGGTCCCTGCATAATTTTTTTGCTCAGGAACTACCCCTATAATATGATGCTATAGCGCTTACGTCAATACTTTTTTAGATAATGTTTAGGTAAAAAGAACTACGTTTTTTAAGCTATCCACAGGCGCTATATGTGTGGCATTTTGAGCACAAAAGTGGGTAAGGGGACGCTATTTTGCGTAATCGAGCTATAGCTTAGATTTCGCCTTGTCAGAATTGGCTTCCAGGTATGTTCTGAGCCGCTCTGCGTAAAGCCGATAAGCAGATGGTTCGACGAATTGTTTATGAGCGTGATTCTCATAGAGCTTGTCGTAGTTATAACCTAGGAATAGGTGAGAATGGCAATGCGCTGAGAAATGATTGCGATGTGTGCCAATGTGAATTCAGGTATGCCGTATATATTTTCGTGGTGTAGGTTCGAAATAATAATGACGTGGCCTGGATTATTGATCCATCATTTTGGCAATACAAATGCCGTAACGGTTTCGTCCTGAAATACGATATCGCTGTTTTGTTTGTAGTCCGTTTCATTGCCAGCAAGCCAGTCGCAGACAGGACATAGGTGTTGAGTGGCTTATATGTCATGGGAAAGGTATAACAAATGCCAGCTTTTATGGATATATCTTGTAATCTATATACTTTTTATACAACGATGTTAATATATCATCATAACGCTAATAACAGATACGAATCGAGCTTAATTAGGGTTTTGTTGTATATAATGATATGCAAATATTTCCAAAAGTATTGACCAAGCAAGCTGCTTATGCTACTATCAAAATAAGCTTTTAGCACACAAAAAAACAATCTAAAAAAGTTTTACAACAATAAAAGCCACCACACACACGACTACCAGGCGGTAGTGACCACCACCTTAACAATTCGGCTTGGAAACGTGTCAAACGATACAACAACCAACTTTTTTGACGGAAAAGTCGGTGTAGTCTCCTAATCAATTTTTTACAAGGAACGATCTTTTTTACCCTCACGGAGGATAACGCACCTTTCGATCGTACTCCTCATAAAACCAACACATATTTCTCCAAAAACATGTTCATTAATTAGTTGATGGCTTCACCGATGCTCCGCCAAATGGCGTTTGTCTCTCAGTACCGTTTTCATGCCAAGTAAATTCCTGTTTTACACCAGAGTAAGGTGAGGCTTCAGCGAAGCCCGTGATCCTGAATAAGTGCAGTGTAAAGCAAGCAGAACACTTGGCGTGAAAACGTGGAACAGAGGCAACGAGCAAGTGCATATGCCCCGGCTTTGCCGGAGCGGTCAGATAGTCTACGGTGGTTCGCTGTTCACCGGTACACACGCCCTAATAGTTATTTTTATGCGGCGTTTGCTGATACCTGAACACAAGGCGTTCCACCTAGGCTCCATTAAAAGCTTCTATGAGTAGGTGCATGCTTCTTTCGCGGTACCATCTCCATCGGAGGCGTTTCTACTACGAAGTATAAGCGGCATGGTACAATGACAGTGATGTTACCACGATTAGTCGCTACCGTATCAATAGCAAGCCTCTGCGTGCTCACGATGATGTTGATTTTCACTTCGCCATCAACAACAGGCCCTTTTGGCCTTCTTGCGCTTTTTGTCTCAGCTTATTTCACCTTTGTTGGTGTGATAAGCTTTTTTTTGTTTGGCGCCAATCGGCTCCTTATATTGGTATCGGGCAGTATGGCGCTGCGACGGCCGCTGCGTGCAATGAACTTTCGGAACGCATATTACTTTAGTACCGTACTGGCAGCAGCACCGGTACTGCTGATTGGAATGCAGTCGGTAGTTTCCGTCGGTATATATGAATTCATCTTGGTGGTACTTTTTGAAATTGTAGCTTGTTTATACGTCAGCCGACAAATGCAATAAATAGTGAGTAAAAAAGCATAAGCAGACTGCTGTCGCAGCACCTAACTGTGCTATAATTCCAGATATGCAGCCCGAAAATTCTCAGAACACGTTCTTAGGTGCAGAGCAGCAGCCTATCCAACCGGTTGTGGGTGCTGAGGGTGTGCCAACAATTCCACCGCTTGATGCAGTATTCGAGCGAGGACAGGAACGAAAAGAACAAGCGGCCGAAGCGGGCGCGATGGCGAGTAACATGGCTGTGTCGGGTGCGCCCGTTGCACCAGTTCAGCCTGTAATCCCAGTTGCTTCAGTGACTGACCCAGCTGTATCGACGGTTATCTCCCCACTTGTCGCGGCCGATGAAGACCTTATTGAGAAAGAATGGGTCGATAAGGCAAAAGAAATTATTGAGCAGACCAAAGATGACCCTTACACTCGGACTGCCAAAGTAAATGAGCTGCAGCGGGACTACCTCCAAAAACGCTACGGAAAAGTGGTAGGCGCAGGTGAGTAGGGTAGGCTCAATAGGGCGCACATACAATAAGTGCACAGTAACCGCATAACAGAAAAGGAACTTGGAAGGTGTTAGGAATTATTACCACAATCGCTGTCATCTTGCTGCTTTCAGCGGGTGTGGCGGCCTATGCCTTCCATCGGTACCAAAAGGTCTTACGAGAAGCAAAAAATTATGAGCGTGGGCTAAAAATGGTCCCACTCTATATTCACATCCCGCCGATCAGTTCTGACATTGAAGGTAATGGGCGAGATGAGCGCGACCTCAACGAAGAGGTGTTGAGTCAAGCACAGGTAATGTATAACATCATTGCCAGCACGGCGACGAAAGGGTTTAAGACACGTATTTACGGCCAACGCCATATTTCATTTGAGATTGTGGCGCATGAAGGACTCGTACATTATTACGCAGTAGTGCCGGTGTCGCTTATTGATGTAATGAAGCAAGCCGTCTCTGCAGCATACCCGGCGGCTCGGCTTGAAGAAATGAGTGAGCGAAACATCTTTAACCCGGCGGGGCGTATGAGTGCGACCATTGGTGGTGAGTTCACGCTGAAAAAAGAGTTCGGCTATCCAATTGCGACCTATCAGGAATCAAAGCGCGATGCCTCACGCGCTATTCTTAATGCACTGTCTGGTGCAACTCGTGAAGATGGTGTGGGTATTCAAATCCTGATTCGCCCCGCAGAACCAGGCTGGGCGAAGGCAGCAAGCTCAATTGCGGACACGATTCGTAAAAACAAAGGTAAAAAAACTGGTCCACAATCAGTTATGAATGGTGTTATGGAAGCGCTCTGGAAACCACCTGAAGCCCTAGAGGTGAAGGCGGAAGATAAGCAGCTGAGTGGTACCGAGCAGTCGACAGTTGAAGCGATTGAGGATAAAACCCGCTACCCAGCGTACGAAACGCTCATTCGTGTCGTCGCTTCTTCAAATACTGCGGCGCGTTCTCAGGCGCTGATGAACAATGTCGTGTCGGCATTTGCATTATTTGACTCAACTCATAATAACGGCTTCAAGTTTGCGATCTCGAAGAATATAGAGGAATTTGTAACAGCGTATATTTTTCGTTTCTTCCCACAAGAAGTGAATCAAAATGTACTCAATACGGTTGAACTGGCCACACTATTTCACCTGCCGAGCCAGCACACGATTCCTACCTCGCAGGTGCAGCGTCAAGCAATTAAGCAGGTTGATGGCCCGACTCAGGTGATGGACGAAGGGTTCTTACTAGGTGTGAATGAGTTTCGTGGTGTGAAAAAGCCAATTCGGCTTGGGGCAAAAGATCGTCGTCAGGCTTCTTACAAAACCTGGCCTACCAGGACATGATGGACGGGAAGGGCTTTGCCTTTATTGACCCGCACGGTGATGTGGTTGAAGAGCTCCTTGGTATGGTACCGAAAGAGCGAGTTGAAGATGTGATTTACTTTTCTCCAGGTGACCTCGATATGCCGGTGGGGCTGAACTTATTTGAGTTTGAGAACCAAGACCAACGCGACTTTATTATTCAAGAGACCATTGCGATGCTTTATAAGCTGTACGACCCGGGCCACACTGGTATTATTGGCCCTCGGTTTGAGTCGTGGTTCCGCAATGCCGCTCTGACGGTAATGGCAGATCCGAACGGTTCGTCGTTCCTTGACGTGCAGCAGGTGTTTATTGACCAAGCCTTTGCCGACGAGAAGATTAAACACGTTACCCAGCAGACCACGCTCGACTTCTGGAACAAAGAAATGGCCCAGACTACTGAGAGCGCTAAGGGTGAGATGCTTGGGTGGTTTGCAAGTAAATTCGGTGCCTTCTTGGCAAATGACATGATGCGTAACATTATCGGTCAAACCAAGAGTGGGTTTAACCTTCGTGAGATCATGGATAATAAGAAGATTTTGTTGGTGAACCTCTCAAAGGGTCGAACAGGGGAGTTAAACTCGCAACTCCTTGGTATGATCTTTGTGATGAAGTTCAATGCAGCTGCCATGGGCCGGGCTGATATGCCTGAAGATCAGCGTCAAGACTTCAGCCTGTACGTTGATGAGTTCCAGAACTTTGCAACTGATAGCTTCGCGACTATTCTTTCAGAGGCACGAAAGTACCGTCTGAGTTTGATCCTTGCGAACCAGTTTATGACGCAGCTGACCGATCAAATTCGAGAGGCGATCCTTGGTAACATTGGTACGGTGATTTCTGGACGTATCGGTATCACCGACGCCGAAGTACTGGTGAAGAAGTTTAGCCCAACGTTTGATGCCGAAGACCTCACGCGTATGCCGAACTTCCAGACAATCGCCTCGGTGATGGTGCAGGACGTGCCGTCAGCAGCCTTCAGTATGTCGCTCTTGCCACCGCTCGGTAAGGCGAACCCAGAGCTTCGTGACGCCTTGAAGCGCCTGAGTGCAACAAAATATGGGCAGCCGCGGGCAGAAGTGGAACGCGATTTCTTCAAACGCATGAGTATTGGAGACGAAATTAAGAAACAAAAAATGGAAGCCTTAAAGAAGGCGCAAGAAGAGCGCATGGCGGCCTTTCGAGGGGGAAGCCCTGCGAGCGGGCTTGGTGCCCCTATGCCAGGTGCACCGCAAGCGGCACCTCAGCAACCCACAGCTCCTGCCGCACCGCCATCATTCCTTGATGAATGGCTCGCGAAACGGCAGCAAATTGTCAGTCAGCCGCCAAAGACACCGTCAGCAATGCCGCAGCCTCAAAAGAGTTCTACCGCACCACCAGCTGCTTTTGGTCCGACAACACCACGACCCATGCAACCTGCGCAGAGCGCGCCAGCCGCCGCTCAGCAACCAATGACGACTCAAGCCACAGGCGAGCCCGTAAACACCACGCAGACGCAGCCTCTGCCGGCTGTGGAGCCAGAAAAGCTTCACGTTCGCGGTTCTGATACGCAAGATGACACTGGTGTCTCGGTAAAATTGCGGTAAGGTACATGTTAACAAAAAACGACACAATTGGGTGTCGTTTTTTTAGTCAGTATATTACTTACGCTTTTTTGCCCGTAATAATCACTTTGAAGAAGTCGTAGAGGATGCCGATGAGCCAGCCGACGATAAACGCACCAATGGTTTCGAAGCCAGAAAGGGTATAGCCGAAGTGTTTGGCGGTTAAATAGACTGCTAAAACGGCCACAAAGGCCACGATAGCGCCAGCAAGCACCGCATTTGGTCGTGCAACAGTTGATCCAACCACCTCGCTCGTCTTCTCAACGATAGGAGTGTGAATGAACTTACTGAAGGCGCGTTTTGCAGGCGGTAGTTCGGCTTGAATAGTTTGCATGTGCTTTTTATAGCTTGCGTCACGCTCTTTTTTACTGACAACGCCATGACGACGTTGGGCTGGTGCCTTTGCTTCTTTTGCTTTCTTCTCGGCACCCCCAACTTCAACGCTGATGGCATTTTCAAGTGCCTCGTGGCGAGCCTTTGCTTCAGCCTTTTCACCACTTTCGACACCACTTTTTTCGGCTGCGCGCTCTAGCTGTTCGCCAATCTCAAGCTGCTTTTCAAGCTGTTCTTTTAGTCGCTCGTGTGCTTCGACACCGCGTTCGGCCTCAGGACCGTGATATTGTTCCGCACCCATTAGAACGTTCCTCCATTAATATCTCGACGAATCAGGCGTACCTCTGTGTTGAGTTGCTTAGAGCGGTAGTAGAAGAAGAGTGCAATTGCGAGGACGATGCCAGCAAAGAGGATGTTTTCGCGAGGGCCAGTTTGCGGAAGCTCATTCACGACGTTTTCAACAATCTTTGGGGGTGTCGTACAGTTTACGGGAATGATTACTGCAGAGCTGTAGAACACATTCTCAATCCGGCAATCATATGAACTCGGGTCGCTGACACCTTGTGGGGTAGCTGGGATCGTATCGAGAATCTGCACAGTAAAGGTACGTATCTGTGTTTCACCAGGCTTTACTGACACTGTTGGCCAGGTAAGCTTTCGAGTCGATTCGTTGTATGTGCTGCCACCGTTGGCGACAATTTTTGCGTATTCAAGGGTGTCACCGACTGAATCCTCGAAGGTAACGTCTTTTGCAGTCCCTCCGGTATTTTTAGCGGTCAGCGTAAAGGTAATGCGGTCCTTTTCTTTAGCTGTGGTTTTGGTAGCATCAATATTGCCTTGGGTCGTGTTAAGGGCGGTTTTTGTAAACGTCATTTTAGCGGGAGGGGTCGTACACGCTACGGGTACAACAACGGTCTGGTCCATGAAGTTGTTGCGCATGCGACAGTTCTCATCGGTACTAATGAGGCTACGATTCGTTTGGATGGTGTAGTTTTTCGTGACTGATTGCCCTGGACCAAGCGTGACCGATGGCCATGAAAGGGTTTTTGCCTGTGCGTTAAATGTCCCCCCGCCGTTGTTTGCGAGCGCAGCATACTT
This sequence comes from Saccharimonadales bacterium (SeqCode), assembly GCA_044341315.1. Taxonomy (GTDB): domain Bacteria; phylum Patescibacteriota; class Saccharimonadia; order Saccharimonadales; family Saccharimonadaceae; genus Microsaccharimonas. The sequence continues at coordinate 4,566 of JBIIRX010000003.1, read as the reverse complement.
CAGCACTTCTGATAGGTTATCTTTGAGTTCGACTGCTTTTGCGGTGCCGCCGGTGTTGCGTACATTAATTGAATACGTAATTCGATCGTTGGCCTTGGCACTTGTCTTTGTAGCGTCGATATTTCCCTGAGAGGTGTTTACAGCAGTCTTTGAGGCAATGATATTCGCTGGGGCAGGTGGTGGCACCGGTGCCTCAGGATAGACATCAGTTACCAAGTTACCGCAGACTTGCAAAATAGCGAACCAGCCAATTTTAGTAGAGTGACCAACATAGGCCCACATGTAATCATTTGGACTATTGCCCCAAACGGTCAGTGGGCGACCGTAAATGGTGTTAACGGTATTAAAGCCTGAATCGGTGATGTTGATGCGGGTAGAACCAGCACGGTCTTCGTAGCCATAACTCTTTTTGTTGCCCACGCGGAACTGTTGGAAGCTGGTCGAGGTAATCTCTTCTCGACTAATACCAAAGTAATTGAAGATATCCTTTAAATTGCGCTCGTTACGGTCGTAGGGGCCAAGGAAGCGATTGAAATCGCGTTGTGAGCCGGTACCGAGTCCGCCGATGATAAAGTCATTGTTATTTGACGCGTTAGCTGGCTCTGGCGCTTGGAATACCACCAGGCTTTGCACAACCAGGGCGAGGGCGACAAATACCACCCCAAGGCGACGGGTGACCTGTTCTTTACGAAGACGCTTCGCATAAAACCCAAGTTGACCCACGAGAGCGGGGCTAAACGAAAGCTGAGAAACGATCTTCTTAAACATATGAGAACCTTTTTATTTTTGGTAGTACAACCTCTTACATCAAAGAGTAGCATAAGAAATATGTTCAGTGCAATACAGTTTAGTGAATACTTTTTTTAACATCGTCTTTGCAGGGCGTACATACGACGCTCTAAATAGCTTTTTCTTGGGTGATTATGCTATACTAGAGGCAGAAAACGGCCGGTGGGCGTCCGCAAACAGTCCGAAATACTAGGGGAGAGGTAAGTAACATGGCGCAAAAAACAGACAATAGTTATGATGGTTCGCAGATCCAGGTACTCGAGGGGCTCGAGCCAGTTCGTAAGCGCCCCGGAATGTACATTGGGAGCACGGGGTATGACGGCGTGCATCATCTTATTAAAGAGATCGCTGACAACTCGATCGACGAGGCAATTGCTGGGTATGCCAGTAAGGTGGAAGTAATACTTCTTGACGATGGCGGTATTACTATTACTGACAACGGTCGGGGTATTCCAGTCGACAAGCACCCAAAAACCGGTCTTTCAACGCTTGAAACCGTTCTGACAGTCCTGCACGCCGGGGGTAAGTTTGGCGGTGGTGGCTATAAGGTATCATCAGGGCTTCACGGTGTTGGCTCAAGTGTGGTAAACGCCCTTTCTACTCACATGATTGCGGAAGTGGTTCAAAAAGGTCAACTCTATCGTATCGAGTTTGCCCAAGGTGGCGTCAAAGTGCCATTCAAAAAGGTTGGCGCAACCGATCGCCCTACTGGAACCAGTATCACGTTTTATCCAGACCCAACCATCTTCAAAGAAACGGTTACGTTTGACTACAAGTGGGTGGTCGACTACATTCGCCACCAAGCCTACCTCACAAAGGGAATTTATCTTTCTGTTTATGACCAGCGCACTAGTGATCGTGCTGCATTTTACTTTGAAGGTGGTATTCAAAGCTATGTAAAACACCTTAATATTGGCAAAGAAGTGGTCAGCGATACCGTGTTTTATGTTGAGAAGCAAGTCGAAGACTCAATGGTAGAAGTAGCAATTCAATATAACGAAACTTTTATTGAACTCGTGAAGCCGTTTGCCAATAACGTTCTTACCCCTGATGGGGGAACGCATATTGTTGGGTTCCGTACTGCGTTGACGCGCGTTATTAATGAATACGCTCGAAAAGCAAGCCTTCTTAAAGAAAAAGACGATAATCTTACGGGTGATGACATTCGCGAAGGACTTACCGCAATTATTCTTGTGAAGCTTCCTGACCCACAGTTCGAAGGCCAAACCAAGAACAAGCTTGGTAACCCAGAAGTTCGTCGCTACGTCGAACAGGTCATGAACGAGTATTTCGCGTATTACCTTGATGAAAACCCTGAAGTTGCGAAGAAGATTGTGGGCAAGGCATTACTTGCGGCTCGGGCACGTAAGGCGGCTCGTGCGGCCCGTGATAACGTCCTTCGTAAGGGTGCCCTTGATGGTATGGGGCTTCCTGGAAAGCTCTACGATTGCTCAAGCAAGAAGCCAGAAGAGAGTGAAATCTATATTGTAGAGGGTGACTCAGCCGCCGGTTCTGCTAAAGAGGGTCGTGACAGTAAAACACAGGCTATTCTGCCACTCCGAGGTAAGGTGCTTAACACCGAGCGCGCTCGTCTTGATAAGATGTTTGCCAACAAAGAGATTGTTGCCATGATCCAAGCTTTCGGTGTTGGTATTGGAGATGCCTTTGATGTGAACGGCCTGCGTTACCACAAAATTATTATCATGACCGATGCCGATGTCGACGGAAGCCACATTGCAACGCTGCTTTTGACCTTCTTATTCCGCTACATGCGTGAAGTTATTGAAGGCGGCTACGTCTACCTAGCGCGGCCACCGCTCTATAGTATTAACAGGGGTCAAAAGAAGCAGTACGTGTATGACGAGCAGGCGCTTCAAGACACACTGCAAGAAATCGTCTCACAAAAGAAAGATCGTGGTACAACGGTTGATGAAGAGGCGGATATTATCAAGCAGGCTGGTGTGACGATCTCGCGCTTTAAGGGTCTTGGTGAAATGGATGCCGACCAACTTTGGGATACAACGATGAATCCAGAGAACCGTGTACTCAGCCAAGTGCGCATTGACGACGCCGAGCGGGCAGATGCAATTTTCACGAAGTTGATGGGTGATGAAGTGTCGCTCCGTAAAACATTCATTCAGACACGTGCAAAGAATGCAAATATTGAAGACTTGGATATCTAGGGAAGGAAATGGCTATGAATGATGATACAACACCACTAAACGATGAAATCCTCCCGATTGAAGGCGATATCGTACAGGAAACAACTGGCGTTGAGCGGCGTTCACTTGAAGATGTCATGGAAGATAGCTTCTTCCGTTACTCGATGAGCGTCATTATTGATCGAGCACTTCCTGATGTCCGTGACGGCCTCAAGCCCGTTCATCGCCGCATTTTGCACTCAATGAATACGAATGGTAACCGTAGTAACGCTAAGTTCGTTAAGAGCGCGCGTATCGTCGGTGATGTCATGGGTAAATATCACCCACACGGTGATTCAGCAATTTACGACTCAATGGTGCGTTTGGCGCAACCATGGTCACTACGCTACCCATTGGTGCAGGGGCAGGGTAACTTTGGTTCACTTGACGGCGACCCAGCGGCAGCGAGTCGCTATACTGAGGCGCGGCTGCAAAAGTTTTCTGACGAAATGCTAGCGGATATTGAAAAGCAAACTGTCGATTTTCGCGATAACTATGACGGTTCCGAGCAAGAACCAGCAGTACTTCCAGCTAAAATCCCAAACCTGCTGCTTAACGGCCAGATTGGTATTGCCGTTGGTATGGCGACGAATATTCCGCCACACAACCTAAGTGAGCTGGTGGATGCAACCATTGAACTCATCGACAATGAACATGCGACCCTCGACGACCTCCTTAAGCACGTAAAGGGCCCTGACTTCCCAACGGGGGCAGTTGTTTATGGGGGCGCGCCAATGAAGCAAGCGTACCTGACGGGGCGTGGAAGCGTTACGATGCGGGCAGTGGCGAGTATTGAAGAGACCAAAAAAGGCCGCCATCAAATTATTGTTACCGAAATACCATATGGTGTAAATAAAGCATCACTTGTTGAAAAGATCGCCGAGCTGTACAAAGAAAAGAAGATTAGTATTAGCGATCTTCGTGACGAAAGCTCCCGTGGTAAAGTTCGCATCGTTATAGAGGTGAAAAAGGACGGCTACCCTAAGAAGGTGCTGAACCAGCTGTACAAGCTTACTGCCTTACAAAGTAGCTTTAATTACAACATGCTGGCATTAATTGATGGTATTCAACCAAAGATCCTTGGTTTGCAAGAAATGCTCCAGGAGTTTGTGAAGCACCGTCAGCAAGTAGTCCGTCGTCGGACTGAGTTCGAGCTTCGTAAAGCTCGTGAGCGTGCGCACATCTTGGAAGGCTATAAAATAGCCCTTGATAATATTGACGAAGTGATCCGCATCATCCGTGCTTCAAAAACGTCTGAAGAAGCGCAGAAGAACCTGATCGCTTCGTTCAAACTGTCCGAGATTCAAGCACAAGCAATTCTTGCCATGCAGCTACGACGCTTAACTGGCCTTGAGCGAGAAGCGATCGAAAACGAACTCAATGAATTGTTGAAAGCAATACAACGATTTGAAGAGATTTTGGCTGATGAAAAAGAAATTTTAGCTATTATTAAGCTTGAACTTCTCGAGATGAAAGACAAATATGGTGACGATCGTAAGTCACAGATTATCAACCACGAACTCGGTAAGTTAGTGATGAAGAGCTGATTCCCGAAGAAGAAAGTATTGTACTGCTA